>CADEEN010000322.1 GCA_902826345.1 uncultured Burkholderiales bacterium
CAGGTCGAATCTCCAGTGGCCGCTCCAACACCTGCAGCGCCTGTTGCCGGAGCCACGGACACGGCGGGAGCCGCGGATCCTGCAGCAGCCACGTTGGCCCCCGTTGCCGCACTCGCTCCCGTCGCCGTTGCAGCGCCCCGGTCGCTCAAGCTCGAACTCGTCTCCAGCGTCGAGCCCGAGTTTCCACCGCGTCTGCTGCGCAGCCTCGGCAGCGGTTCGGTGGTGGTCAACTTCCAAGTGCGGCCCGACGGCACCGTGGCCAGCACCGAGGTGGCGCGCAGCTCGCACCGGGGCCTGAACGAAGCCGCGCAAGCGGCGGTGGCGGCCTGGCGCTTCAAACCGCTCGCCGAGACGCTGCCGGGTGTCGTCGAGCTGAAGTTCGAGTAGCGCAGGCGCCGTTGCGGCGCATCGAAACTCAGACGGCGAAGTCGGCGATTTTCTTGCCCGACGCCAAGGCGGCCTTGAGCCAGCGCGGCTGCAAACCGCGGCCGCTCCAGGTTTCGCCAGTCGCCTTGTTGCGGTATTTGGCCGCCACCTTGCTACCGCTCGACTTTCTGGCCGTGCCGACGCGGCTGTTCAGGTCGGCCGCGGTCAAACCATGTTCTGCCATCAGCGCCTTGACTTGCGCAATGGCACCGGAGCGTGCCTCGCGCTGCGCCTCGGCGATCTGTCTGTCCAGGTTTTCTCTTTGGGCTATCAGGTCGGTCAGTTTCGCCATCGATCAACTCCGTGGTGTGGGCGGGCGCGAATATAGCCCACGACCACGCAGCCGGCATCGGGGTTATTTGTAGCCGACGCGATCGAGCATTTGCTGCACCTTGACTTGATTCATGCCAACGGCCGCCACAGGGACCGTTTCCGACTTGAAATCACCCATCACCCGCAGCGCCGGATTGTTCAGCTTGACGCTGGCCACCGCCGGCCACTCGTTGTTGCCGTCGGCAAAATAGTTCTGCGCCGAATCGCCCGCCAGATACTCGAGAAAACGCACCGCAGCCTCCTTGTTCTTGCTGTTCTTGGCCACACCGGCGCCGGCGATGTTGACGTGCGTGCCAAAGTCGTTTTGATTGGGGAAGACGATGCCGACTTTCTCCACCGCCGCCTTGTCCTCGGGTTTGTCCGAGCGCAGCAGGCGGGCGAGGTAATACGAGTTGGTCAGGGCGATGCCGCATTCCCCACTGGCCACGGCGCGAATCTGATCGGTATCGCCGCCCTTGGGCGCGCGCGCCATATTCGCCACCAAGCCGCCGAGCCAGGCTTCGGTTTTCTCCGGCCCCAGGTGTTCGACCATCGAACCGAACAGCGACAGGTTGTACGGGTGCGAGCCGGATCGCGTGCACAGCTTGCCCTTGTTCTTCGGGTCGGCGAGTTCTTGATAGGTATCCACGTCGCTGCGCTGCACCTTGACCTTGTCGTAGACGACGACCCGGGCGCGCGTCGAGAAGCCGTACCACTGCGAGCCTTGCCCGTCGTCCTTGCCGCGCAGCGTGGCCGGAATGCGGCTGTCGAGCACCTTGCTCTTGACTGGTTGGAACAGGCCGTCGACTTCGGCGCGCCAAAGCCGCGCCGCATCGACGAGCAGGATCACGTCGGCCGGGCTCGATGCGCCCTCTGTCTTCAGCCGCGCCAGGATGCCGGCGTCGTCGGCATCGATGCGATTGATCTTGATGCCGGTGGCCTTGGTGAAGTTGTCGTAGAGCGCCTCGTCGGTCTGGTAGTGACGGGCCGAATAGAGGTTGAGCGTGGCTTGCTGCGCCGACGCGGCGGCCGCAGCGGTCAAGGCCAGCGCGGCGCAGGCCGATCTGAGCGTGAGGTGCATGAAAAGCTCCCGGTGGGTAAGAGCCGGAAGCATATCAAACAAATGCGAATCGTTCGCGTTTAGATTGGCCCTACTCTGCTGTGGGCGGTACATAGCCGGCCGGCTTGTCGGCGCCGGCACCGAAGAAGAACTGCTCCATCTGCCGCGCCAGATACTGCCGCGCTCGCGCATCGGCCAGGTTCAGCCGGTTCTCGTTGACCAACATCGTCTGGTGCTTCTTCCACAGCTCGAAGGCTTCTTTGCTGATGCTGTCGTAGATGCGTTTGCCGAGCTCGCCCGGGTAGGGCGGATAGACCAGACCCTCGGCTTCTTTCTTCAGGTAAGTGCACTGCACCATGCGCGTCATGTCATTGCTCCGATCGAATCACTTCAAGGTCTTGACCAGCACTTGCGAGCGCCGGTCCCAGTTGTATTTGCGCTTGCGCGCTTCGGGCAGCCACTCGGGCTCGGCCTGCACGAAGCCGCGCTTCAAGAACCAGTGCATCGTGCGCGTCGTCAGGACGAAGATGCTTTTCAGGCCCATGCCTTTGGCGCGCTGCTCGACGCGCTTGAGGATGCGCTCACCGTCGCCCTGGCTCTGCACCTGCGGGCTGATCGTCAGCGCGGCCATCTCGGCCGTGCCGGCTTCCGGGTACGGGTAGAGCGCCGCGCAGCCGAAGATCACGCCGTCGTGCTCGATCACGGTGTAGTTGCTGATGTCGCGTTCGATCTCGGTGCGTTCGCGGCGTACCAGCGTGCCGTCGCGCTCGAACGGTTCGATCAGTTGCAGGATGCCGCCGACGTCGTCGCTCGTCGCTTCGCGCAGGCTCTCCAGTTTTTCATCGACCACCATCGTGCCGATGCCGTCGTGCGTATACACCTCCTGCAGCAGCGCGCCATCGACCGCGAAGGGCAGGATGTGCGTGCGCTCGACGCCCTCGCGGCAGGCCTTGACGCAGTAGCGAAGGTAGAAGGCCACATCGCTCGGCTGCGTCGGATTCGGCAGCGATGCGAGCAGCCGCTCGGCGTCGGCCAGCGCGAGTTCGGTGTCGATGCTGCTGTCCGGGTCATCGGCTTGTTCGCGGATGCCGGGCAGCTCGGTCAGGAAGAGCAGCTTGTCGGCCTGCAAGGCCACGGCGATCGAAGTCGCAACGTCTTCCATCACCAGGTTGAACGCCTCACCCGTTGGCGAAAAACCAAACGGCGACAGCAGCGCGACGGCGCCGGCGTCGATGGCATGACGGATCGCCACCGCATCGACGCGGCGCACGACGCCGCTGTGCTGGAAGTCCACGCCATCGACGATGCCGACCGGCCGCGCCGTCAGGAAGTTGCCCGACACCACGCGCACCGTGGCGTTGGCCATCGGTGTGTTCGGCAGGCCTTGCGAAAACGCGGCCTCGATCTCGAAGCGCAACTGGCCCGCGGCCTCCTGCGCGCAATCGAGCGCCACCGCGTCGGTGATGCGCAGGCCGTGCGAGAAGCGTTCCGGGTGGCCCTTGGCCCGCAACTGCTCGCTGACCTGCGGCCGAAAGCCGTGCACGAAGACGAGCTTGATGCCCATCGCCTGCAGGATCGCCAGGTCCTGCACGAAGGCGGTGAGCTTGCCGGCTGCGATGCCTTCACCGGCCATCGCGACGACGAAGGTCTTGCCACGGTAGGCGTGGATGTACGGTGCTACCGAGCGGAACCAGGGCACGAAGGTGTGTGGGAACACGAGCGGGAAGACAGCAGGGGTGGCGGGCGCATCCATCGCCGGCGATTGTGCCGCAGGCATTGACGACGCTGCGCCCGCAGCGCACGATTTGCGCCCACATCCTGCAGGAGCGACAGACCATGAATCCCTATGAAACCCACGGTGCGTTCAGTTGGTCGGAGTTGATGACGAGTGATCCCAAAGCCGCCGGCGACTTCTACGCCAAACTGTTTGGCTGGAAGATCGAAACCTCCGACATGGGCACCGGCCCGTACCACCTGATCAAGATCGGCGAGACATCGATCGGCGGCATCATGGGCACGCCGCCCGGCGCGCCTGCCGACATGCCGCCGATGTGGGGCTGCTACGTCACGGTGACGGACCTCGATGAGACGGTGGCAGCCGTCAAACGGCTCGGCGGCGGCGTGTTGATGGAGCCGATGGAGGTCAAGACTGTCGGCCGCATGGCGGTGATTCGCGACCCGCAGGGCGCCGCACTCTCGGTGATCCAGTACACGGGCTGAGCCCAGCACCACGGGGCCGCGATAATCCGCGCCCCGTGCCGCTGCCGCCGATCACTTTCCCCGAATCACTGCCCGTCTCGGCGCGGCGCGAAGAGATCGCGCGTGCGCTGACCGAGCACCAGGTGATCGTCGTCTGCGGCGAAACCGGCTCGGGCAAGACAACGCAGTTGCCGAAGATCGCGCTCTCGCTCGGCCGCGGCAAGGCCAACAGCGGCAAGCTGATCGGCCACACGCAGCCGCGGCGCATCGCCGCGTCGAGCGTGGCGGCGCGCATTGCGAGCGAGCTGAACTCGCCGCTCGGCGAAGTCGTCGGCTTCAAGGTGCGCTTCACCGATCGGCTCTCAGCGAACGCTTCGGTCAAGCTGATGACCGACGGCATCCTGCTCGCCGAATCGCAGAGCGACCCGCTGCTGCGCGCCTACGACACGATCATCATCGACGAGGCGCACGAGCGCTCGCTGAACATCGACTTCCTGCTCGGCCACCTGAAACAGATCCTGCCGCGGCGGCCGGACCTGAAGGTGATCGTGACCTCGGCGACGATCGATGCCGATCGGTTCTCCAAGCACTTCAACGGCGCCCCGGTGATCCAAGTGTCGGGCCGCATGTTTCCGGTGGAGCAGCGCTGGCGACCGTTCGAAGAAACGCGCGAGCGTGATCTGAACATCGCCATCGCCGAAGCCGCCGATGAACTCTGGCGGGGTACAGGCAGCAGCGGCGTTGCCGCTGCGGGCACTGGCGACATCCTGATCTTCCTGCCTGGCGAGCGCGAGATCCGCGAGTGCGCCGACCATCTGCGCAAACACTTCGCGCACGACCCGCGCCATCGCCACGCGCAGGTCCTGCCGCTGTTCGCACGCCTGTCCGCAGCCGAGCAGGACGAAGTCTTCAAGCCGCACGGCACGCCGCGCATCGTCATCGCGACCAACGTCGCCGAAACCTCGCTGACGGTGCCCGGCATCCGCTACGTCATCGATGCCGGCCTGGCACGCGTGAAGCGCTACAGCTACCGCAACAAGGTCGAGCAGTTGCAGATCGAGGCGATCAGCCAGGCCGCGGCCAACCAGC
>CADEEN010000323.1 GCA_902826345.1 uncultured Burkholderiales bacterium
CGGCGAACTTCTTGAACAGCACGCCCTTGCCTTCCATCACCGGCTTGGCGGCCAGGGGCCCGATGTTGCCCAGGCCCAGCACCGCGGTGCCGTTGGTGACCACGGCAACGAGGTTGCCGCGCGCCGTGTAGCGGTACGCATTGCGCTCGTCGGCGACGATCTCCTCGCAGGCCGCGGCCACACCGGGTGAATACGCCAGCGCCAGGTCGCGCTGGTTCGACAGCGGCTTGGTGGCCGCGATCGCCACCTTGCCGGGCGTCGGAAACTCGTGGTACGCGAGCGCATCGCGCCTCAGTTCGGCGCGCTTTTCTTCGTAGCTGGACATGGTGGTGGCAAGGCTGGGGCTGAGGTTTCGCATGGTAAGAGCGAACGTGGCGCTGCGCCGCTTCGGTGCATGCGCAAAAGCCCGTACCGCCGGGCCGGAAGGCTGGGCAATACTGGTTCGGTGACCGCCGCCGCTGCCTCTCCCGCGCCCCACATGGGCAGCAGACCGCGGCGCGGCTGGCGCCGCGTGCTGCTGTGGAGCCTGTTGATCGGCTTGCTCGCGGTGGCGCAGGGCCTGCTGATCTTCCTCGTCGTGGAGTACGAGGCGGCGCGCATGCAGGAGCGCGCCGATGTCGCCGCCAGCGCGGTGGCCGACGAAGCACGGCAGTCGATGGCGCGCAGCCTGCAAGCGCTGCAGCTGCTCGTCTGGGGCGAGCGCAGCGCCGCGCAGTGGCGCGGCGACGCGGCCGAGCTGTTGCGCGGTCGGCGCGAGCTGGTGCGTCTGGAGCGCCGCGACGCCGCGTTTGCGCTCGTCGACGCAGTGCAGGCGCCGCATGTGGCCACGTTGTTCGCAGCCATTCCGCGCGGCGAGCAGAGCCTGGACGCGCAGACGGCGTGCGCCGGCGCACGCCGCAGCGGCACGCCCGAGTTCTCGCGCAGCTACTACACGCCGCTGGCCAGCGGCGCCGGCCTCGAGCTGATGGACCTGTGCCTGCCGCAAAGCGCGCCCGACGGCAGCAGCGTCATCGCCATCTTCTCGCTGGCCGCGCTGCTCGACGCCGCCGTCAGCGCCGACGCCTCACGCGACCACGAACTGTCGTTCGTCGAAGGCGACGGCGCGCGGCTGGCCCGAGCCGGAGCGGTGCGCGGCGCCGGCATCTACCGCGCCGAGCGCGTGGTCGATCTGCTCGGCGCCAACCTGATGCTGCGCGCCGACAGCCGCCAGGGCCGGCCGGACCTGATCCCCAACGTCAGCGTCGCCCTCGTCGTCAGCCTGTCGATCGCGCTGATGGTGCTGGTGGCGCTGCTGGCACGCGACGTCGGCCGCCGCGCCGCGGCTGAAGAGCGCCTGGCCGACTCGCTGGCCTTTCGCAAGGCGATGGAAGACTCGCTCGTCACCGGCCTGCGCGCGCGGGCGCTCGACGGTCGCATCACCTACGTCAACCCGTCGTTCTGCCGCATGGTCGGCTTCGATGCGGCCGAGCTGATGGCCGCGCCGATGCCGCCGTACTGGCCGCCCGAGCGCGCCGACGAATACAAGCAACGCCTGCTCGGCGGCACCGTCGGCGCCGAATCGCTGACCGGGCGCGAGACGGTGTTCGTGCGCAAGAACGGCGAGCGCTTTCCGGTCGTGATCTACGAAGCGCCGCTGGTCAACAGCGTCGGCAAGCAGACCGGCTGGATGAGCGCCGCGGTCGATCTGTCGGAGCAGCGGCACATCGAAGAGGTGTCGCGCCAGCAGCAGGAGCGGCTGCAGGCGACGGCGCGGCTGGCCACCGTCGGCGAGATGGCGTCGCTGCTGAGTCACGAGCTGAACCAGCCGCTGGCGGCGATCGCGAGCTACGCCAGCGGCTCGCTGAACCTGCTCGACGATGCCGACGGTAACGAGCGCGAGATGTTGAAGCAGGCCTTGTCACGCATCGCCGAACAGGCCGACCGCGCCGGCCGCACGATCAAGAGCGTGCACGACTTCGTGCGCCGCCGCGAGCAGGCGCGCGAAGCCGTCAGCGCCTGTGCGCTGATCGACGCCGTGCTGCCGCTCGTGCGCCTGCAGGCGCGCAAGAGCGGCACGCGCATCGACGTGCAGGCGCCCGAGCCGGCGCCGCGTGTGCTCGCCGACCGGACGATGGTCGAGCAGGTGCTGCTCAACCTGACGCGCAACGGCATCCAGGCGATGGAGTCCGACGCCACCTCGCTCGACCGGCGCGTGCTGCGCATCGCCGTGCGCGCCGTCAATGCGCAGTGGATCGAATTCACCGTCGCCGACGCCGGCCCCGGCATCGCGCCCGACGTCGCGCAACGCCTGTTCACGCCGTTCTTCACCACGCGCAGCGAGGGCATGGGGCTCGGTCTGTCGCTGTGCCGCACGGTGATCGAGCAACACGGCGGCGCGCTCGACTACAGCACCGCGGCCACCGGCACGCGGTTTGTCTTCACGCTGCGCGCCGCGTAACCTATACATATGAACGCGCCGCTCGGCCTGCCGATGGTCTACCTCGTCGATGACGAAGCGGTGCTGCGCGACGCGCTGGCCTGGCTGCTGCGCTCACGGCGCTTGTTGTCGGAGGGCTTTGCCAGCGCCGAGGCTTTCATCGCGCTGCTCGACGCGCGGCGTGCTGCGCCGTGGCCGACGGCGCCGTCGTGCCTGCTGCTCGACGTGCGCATGCCCGGCATGAGCGGCTTGGCGCTGTTCGATCAGCTCACGCTGCGCGGCCTGACGCAGGCGCTGCCGGTGATCTTCCTCACCGGCCACGGCGACGTGCCGACCGCGGTGGCGGCGGTCAAGCGCGGCGCCTTCGACTTCGTCGAGAAGCCGTTCTCCGACAACGCGCTGGTGGACCGCATCGAGCAGGCGCTGGCGGCGAGCCGCGCCCACCTCGAAGCGGCACGCTCGAAATCGAAAGTCGAGCAGTGGCTGGCCGAGCTCACCGAGCGCGAGCGCGAAGTGATGCAGCTCGTCGTCGAAGGCAAACCGAACAAGCTCGTCGCCGATGCCTTGGGCATCAGCGTGCGCACGGTCGAAGTGCACCGCGCGCGCGTGTTCGACAAGATGAACGTCAAGTCGGCGGTGGAGCTGGCTAACCTGCTGCGGGGTACGTGACCGCAATCACCTCGATGCGCCGCGGCCCCTGCGGCGTCACCAGCGTCACCTCGTCGCCGACGCGCGCCTTCAGCAACGCCCGCGCGATCGGCGAGATCCAGCTCACCTCGCCGGCCAGGTTGTCGGCCTCGTCGATGCCCTTGATGGTGATCGTGCGCTCGGTGCCGTCTTCGTCGGCGTAGGTCACGGTGGCGCCGAAGAAGATCTGGTCGCTGCCGTGGTGCAGCGCCGGGTCGGCGACTTCGGCGATGTCCAGGCGCTTGGTCAGGAAGCGGATGCGGCGGTCGATCTCGCGCAGGCGCTTCTTGCCGTAGAGGTAGTCGCCGTTCTCCGAGCGGTCGCCGTTCTTGGCCGCCCACGACACGATCTCGACGATCTTGGGCCGCTCGTCGTCGAGCAACGTGATCAGCTCGCCGCGCAGGCGCGCGTAGCCGGCCGGCGTGAGGTAGTTCTTCGCGCCCGCGGGCAGCGGTGGCAACGCCGGCGTGCCGTCATCGTCGCCGTCGCCGTCGCCGTCGCTTTCCTTGGTGAAGGCCTTGTTCATCGCCCGCCCGCTTTCACAACCGCGTGACCACGCGCACCGGTGTCTCGCGATGATCGCGAAAACCCATGCGCGCGTAGAGCGCGCGGGCGTGCACGTTGTCGTGCATCACATGCAGGAACGGCTGCTCGCCGCGTTGCATCTGCCGCCGCAGCAACTCCAGCATCAGCCGCCGCGCCAGGCCTCGGCCTTGAAACGCCGGGTGCGTGCAGACGCCGCTGATCTCGCGCAGCGTGCCGGCGCACATGCGCTCGCCGGCCATCGCCACCAGGCGCGGGCCCTCGAACCAGCCGAGGTACTCGCCGAGTTCGGTGGTGCGCGGGCCGAACGGCCCCGGCCGCGTCAGCGAGGCCAGCTCCAGCGCGGCCGGCGCGTGCTGCGCCGCCAGCGGCACGGCCTCGGGGCAGGCGCCGGCCCGAGGCAGCGGCGCGTCCCACAACATCTGGTGCATCGTCTGTTCGGCGTCGAGCCGCCAGCCGTCGGGGATGTCGCCACGCCAGCCTTCGACGTAGAAGTGCTCGCCGGCGGCGCAGTGCGATTGCAGCGCGGCGAAGTCCGGCCGCAACCCATCCTCGAAGCCCAGAATCGGCGAAAAGCCTTCAGCGTAGCGTCGCGCCCCGCGCTGTCCCGAAGCGAACTGCGCATGCGGCCCGGTCAGCGTGTGCCAGACGATGTTGTCGAGCAGGTGTGTCGTTGTCATGTGCTGTTGTACGCCAGCGGCGGCGAGCGCCTGAACATCGCCCGCAGACTCGCGCCTGCGGGCGATGATGCAACAACAACAACAACAACGGGGCGAGTCAGCGCGCGGGCGCAGGCGCTGCGGTGGACACCTTCTTCACCGCGGGCGGCGGCGCGGGCGCCGGCTCCGGCGGCGTCGGCGTGCCGGCCGGCACCTTGCCGACCCCCGACAGCGCGAGGTAGTCGGTCAGCGGGCTGACGCCATTCAGCGGCTTGAACGTGCCCTTGTGGCAGGTGACGCAGCCGACCTTCGGCCCGTCGCCGTGCGGGCCGAGGCGGTTCGGCGGGAAGACCGGCTCCAGCGGCGTCAGGAAATCGGTGTTGAGCTCGCGCACCATGCGGATGCCGTGCCACGCGGTCACGCGCTGCGGCGTGCTCTCGTCCCAGCGCGCCAGCGCGCGGGTGTTGTGGCAGTAGGTGCAGTTCACGCCGAGCGAGCCCGACATGTACATCATCAGCGAGTAGGTCCACTCGGCGCTCTTGACACCCGCCGGGGCTTGGCGCGTCGGCAGCGCGGTGGTCGATTGCACGCGGATCTCGTTGACGCCGCTGGTCAGGTACTGTGCCAGCGGGTCACCCGGCAGCGACGAGCCGCCGGCGTTGGCTGCCGGCGTGTTCTGGCCGGTGCGGTTGCCCAGCATGGACACGGTCTGTCGGCGCCGATTCAAATCTGAGCCACCGCGCCGACCGAATATTGAGCCAGGG
>CADEEN010000324.1 GCA_902826345.1 uncultured Burkholderiales bacterium
GCCGTAGCCCCTGTTGCTGCCACTCCTTGACCTGGCGGAGCGCCGCGGAAAGCATCGCGTTCGTGAGGTCGCCGATGACGCCGCTCTGCTCGGCCAACGGAATGAACTCGTTCGGCATCACGAGCCCGAGACGCGGGTGCTGCCAGCGCGCGAGCGCTTCGACTCCGTCGATCACCCAGCCGCTCTGCACGAGGGACGCCTTCGGTTGGTAGTACGGCACGAACTCGCCGTTGGCTACGCCGCGTCGCAGATCGTCGACCGAGAGCTGCGGGTCGTGCTGCGCCATGGCAGCGAGCTTGGTCTGTAGATCCGCGATGGGAACGGGCTTCGCCAGCGTGCCGCACATCATGAGCCCGTGGTTCACGCCGAGCTCGTGGGCGGCCGCGAGCACGCGCTCGTCGACGCTGCTCATGAGCACGATGGGCGCGGCACAACCGCGCGCAGCGAGCGAGCGCAGGAGCTCGACGCCGTCGGTATCGGGCAAGTGCAACTCGAGCACGATCAGCGACGGCTGGAAGGTCTCGTAGAGGCGGACGAACTCCGCTCCCGAGCGCGCGCCGGCCACCGTGCTCGCATGCGTGTTGGCCACGGCCTGCAGCTGCGTCCAGTCGAGCGACGCCAGGTTGCCGATGGCATGGCCGAGGTCGGTGAGCTGCTTCAGCAGGCCCAGGCGCCGCACCTCGGCGGCGGAATACAGGCGTTGGCCGCTCGGCGTCAGCGCCGGGCGGCTGACGTTGTAGCGGCGCTCCCAGATGCGCAGCGTCGCCACCGGCATGCGCACCATGCGCGCCACCGCGCCGCTGCGGTAACGGGGTTCGTCGTCCGGCAGCGCGGGCCGGTGGCGGGGTGTCTTGGTGGGCATGATGCTGATGAATCGGAAATGAATCCGAGTATTGCACTCATGGCAGGGGAGATGACGGCTATGAGTCGGGGTTGACGCCGAACACGCCTAGTATCCGGCTCATGAATACGTTCGGCAAAGCGTCCAAGGTGGCGGTGATCGGCGCTGGCATGGCAGGGTCTGCGCTGGCGCGGGCGTTGATGGACGAAGGGGCGGCGGTGCATCTGTTCGACAAGTCGCGCGGCCCCGGCGGACGCATGGCCACACGGCGGTGCGCCTGGACGGATGCGCAGCGCGACGCTCGTCTCACCGCGTTCGATCACGGCGCGCCCTGTTTCAGCGCCCAGGACAGCGCGTTTCGCGCGGCCGTGGCGCAGGCCGTGCATGCCGGTTGCGTGACCAATTGGCAGCCGCGCCTGCACCCGCAGAGCCTGCCGTGCCCGGACGCCGAGCAGGGCAGCGCCCATTTCGTCGCCGCGCCCGACATGACGCAGTGGTGCCGCCAGCTCGCGCAGGGAGCGATGCCGCGTTGGGAGCAGGCGGTGCAGGGCCTGCGCCGCACGCCACGCGGTTGGGCGGTCGAGAGCAGCGACGTGTTGTGGACGGATGTCTTCGATGCCGTGGTATTGGCCCTGCCGCCCGCGCAGGCCTCACCGCTGCTCGCGCCGCACCAGCGCGAATGGGCGCAGCGCGCCAGTCTGGCCGTGATGCAGCCCTGCTGGACGACGATGGCCGTCAGCGACGCCACGCCCGGCAGCCACGCCTGGGACTTGGCGCGCCCCGAGCCCGGCGCGCTCGGCCTGGTGCTGCGCAACGAGTCGCGGCCCGGCCGTGAAGCGCGGCGCGACGAGGTGCATTGGGTGCTGCATGCCAAGGCCGGCTGGAGCCGCGCCCACATCGATCAGGAGCCGGCATGGATCGCTTCGGCGATGCAACAGGCGCTGGCCGAATGGCTCGGCGCGCCGCTGCGCTGGCAGCACGCGGTGGCGCACCGCTGGCGCTATGCGATGCCGCACGTCGGCCGGCATGTCGTCACGCCGAGCGGCTGGTGGGACGGGCGGCTGCGCCTGGGCGTGTGCGGCGACTTCCTCGGCGGCGGTGGCGTCGAGGGCGCCTGGCGCTCCGCTCACGCGCTCGCGCTGTCGATGCAGGGCGTCGCCGAGCCGGAGGTCGCCGAAGAGGCGGCGCTGGCCAAGGAAGAGTTCGGTCTTTGAGCCATTGCCAGTTTGTTCTCACCCCTGACGAGGATCTCTCCGATGACGATGCAACGACGCCAGTTCTTCATGGCCCTGGCCGCCGGCAGCGCCGGCTTGGCGGCGCAAGCCAACGCGCAGGCGCTGCTCGATGAAAAGGACGCACAGGCATCCGCCCTGGGCTACGTCGCCGACGCCACGCGCACCGACACGAAGAAGTACCCCAAGTACGCCGCAGGCCAGAACTGCGCCAACTGCGCGTTGTACGTCGGCAAGGCGGCGGACAAGGCCGGCGGCTGCCCGTTGTTCGCGGGCAAGCAGGTGGCCGGTGCCGGCTGGTGCAGCGCATGGGCCAAGAAGGCGGGCTGACGCCGAGGCGCCAATGAACGAAGACTCAGCTGCACTGGCGCCGACCGAAGGCGCGTCGCTGTCGGTGCTCTACGACGGCGCGTGCCCGCTGTGCCGGCGTGAGATGGCGTTGTACCGCGGGCTGCGCAGTGAGACGGCCTTGCGCTTCGTCGATGTGAGTGCGGCCTCGGCGCTGCCCCCGGCGACGACGCGCGAGCAGTTGCTGGCGCGCTTTCATGTGCAGCGCGCCGACGGCACGCTCGTCAGCGGCGCCGACGCGTTCCTGATCTTGTGGTCGCACCTGCCCGGCTGGCGCTGGCTGGCACGGGCAGGGCGGCTGCCGGGCATGGCGTGGGGCATGGAGCGGGGCTATCGCCTGTTTCTGCGTTGGCGCCCGGCGCTGCAACGGATGGCGCGCAGGTTCGACGTCGCAGGCGCCACGGCCCCGCTCACGCCCCGTGTGCTGGCTGACCTTCGTTCTGACCACGCCGGCGAAACGGGCGCCGTGGCGATCTATCGCGGCATCCTCTTCGTCGCCCGCGACAGTGGGCTGCGCGCCTTTGCGCAGCGCCATCTGCAAACCGAGCAGCAACACCTCGAGCAAATGAGTGCTTGGCTGCCGCCGTCCGAGCGCAGCCGCTTGCTGCCGGCGTGGCGCGTCGCGGGCTGGGCCACCGGTGCGCTGCCCGCGCTCTTCGGCCCCCCTGCGGTGTACGCCACGATCGCCGCGGTGGAGACCTTCGTCGACCGCCACTACGCCGAGCAGATCGCGCACCTGCAAGACACGCCCGGCCCGCCGGGCCTGCGCGACACGCTGGCTGCATGCCAGGCCGACGAGTGCGCGCATCGTGACGAGGCGGCTGCCTCGGCGCCAGCGCGCGCCGGGCCGGCGTTGCGCCTGTGGTGCGGCTTGGTTGGCGCCGGCTCGTCCGCCGCTGTGGCGCTTGCGCGTCGGTTCTGAGGCCGTGAGAAGCAACTGCGCCACATCGGATACACTCCTGCCGCGCGCCGTGCGTCTGCTCTCTGACCCGGCGCCTGTTGTTTGACAGGGTTCCCGACCACGCAAGGACACGGCGCACCCAGACGACAAAGCCGTCATCTTCGGTCACAGTCGGTCAGCCTCTTCCTTCGGTGAGCCCCACTGTCAGCCCTTCTCTCCAATTTCCCGGCTGGCGCAAACGACCTGTCTTTGGCTGTCGACCTCGTTGTGGGTTGCCGTGCTGCAGGACCCCTTTCCCGACTTTCGCGCACCGGCCAACGAGCCGCCTGCGCCTTTCATGATCATCACCACGAACCGCGAAAAGTCGTTCTCGGTGGGCCAGTACCTCGTGTCACCGCTCACCACGCTCACACCGGCCGGCACCTACGCGCCGTCGGTCTCCATCCGCAGCGGCCACGGCCGCGCCACGCACGACCGCGTCGTGCGCTTCGTCGCGCGTTTCACCACCCGCGCAGAAGCCTGCCGCTACGCCGCACAACAGGGGCTCGACTGGTTGCGCGACGGCGCGCCGCGGCCCCCCTCACCCCTCACCGTCTGACTGCCCACAGGAGTGCCTTTGGCCAAAGAAGAACTGATCGAAATGAACGGCAAGGTCGAAGAAGTCTTGCCCGATTCGCGCTACCGTGTCTCGCTGGAGAACGGCCACGTGCTCGTCGCCTACACCTCCGGGCGCATGCGCAAACACCACATCCGCATCCTCGCCGGCGACCGCGTGGCGCTCGAGTTGTCGCCGTACGACTTGAGCAAAGGCCGCATCACCTTCCGCCATCTCGAACAACGGGCCGGCGGAGCGCCGCGGCCCAACACGCCGTCGCGCGCGCGTTGATGCGTGCACGGCCCTCGACCTTTTTTTGATTCCACCCCCGCGCGCTGCGGTCTTCAACCTCGCCCGGTGCGCACCTTCTCTTGCTTGAAAGGCAAACCATGATCTCCAAACTCTACGTCGGCAACCTGGCCTACTCGGTCAACGACGACAGCCTTCGCCAGCACTTCGCCGAGTTCGGCGACGTCAGCTCGGCCAAGGTCATGATGGACCGCGACACCGGGCGCTCGAAGGGCTTCGGCTTCGTCGAGATGGGCTCGGTCGAAGCCGCGCAAGCCGCCATCCGCGGCATGCACGGCAAGAGCGTTGACGGCCGCGCGCTGGTCGTCAACGAAGCCCGCCCGCGCGAAGAGCGCCCGGGTGGCTTCGGCGGCGGCGGCGGTGGCCGTCGCAGCTACTGATCTGACGCGCGCAACCGCGTGAATCACAGCGGGCCCTTCGGGGCCCTTTTTGTTGGTCGGCGTCGCAGCGCCCACGCAGGGCTCGACCTAGGGAGGGTGCGGCAGCAGCATCCGGTGTTTGATGGCGCGCGTGGAGCCCGCACGTGCTGCTCGACCTCGAACCTCTGCCGACTTCGCGGCGTCTTTGGCGCTGATCGTGTCGGTCGCGTTGGCCACGACGGTGATGGCAGCGGTGGCGCGCGCCGCCGTCGTCAGACTGGCTCCAGGCTTCGGTCAGTCGGTGTGGCCGGCACGGCCGGCGTTGGCGATATTCGCGCTGCTTGCGATCGCTGGTGCGGCGGTGACCCTGCGGCGCCACCGGCGGCGCCTGCGCCGCGAGCTCGCCGCCGCAGGCGACGCCGCGCCGGCCGTGCGCAATGCGCAGTCGACGGCTGCGCTGGAGCGCA
>CADEEN010000325.1 GCA_902826345.1 uncultured Burkholderiales bacterium
CCGTGTTCGAACACCCACGCGCCTCGTGCGCCGCAGGTCATGACGACGGCGCCGGCGCCGAGGTCGAGCAGCGCCTGTCCGAGTTGCGGCACGGTGGCGTCGGCGGGCAAGCCGCAGAGCGGGCGCGCTTCAAGTGCGTTGGGGGTCAGCACGTCGACGAGTGGCAACCACGCCGCCGGCAGCGCGCGCGCCGGCGCGGGGTTGAGCACGGTGCGTGCGCCGCACTCGCGGGCCAGGCGCAGCGTTGCCTCCACCGCTTCGTCCTGCAACTCGAGCGGCAGCGCGCCGATGGCCGCGCCTTCGAACACCGGCCGCGCCGCGCGCACCTGCGCCGCGGTCAGGCGATACCCCGCGCCGCGGAACACGGCGATGCTGTTCTCGCCGTCGTCGGCGACGAGGATGCTGGCCACTGCGTTGGCTTCGCCAGGCGCCACCACCGCATGCGCGCAGTCGATGCCCTCGGCTTGCCAGAACGGCAGCGCGCGACGGCCGTACTCGTCGTCGCCCAGGCGCGCGACGATGGCCACGCGCGCGCCGAGACGCGCCGTGCCGACGGCGACGTTGGAGCCCTTGCCGCCGGGGCCGGTTTCGAAGGCGTCGCCGAACACCGTCTCGCCGGGCAGCGGCAGGCGCGTCACGCGTGTCACCAGATCGACGTTCCAGCAGGCGACGCAGACGATGTTGGTGTTGCTCATGTTCGTTGCACCCTCACCCACCCTCTCCCGCCTTGCGGGAGAGGGAGAAAACCATTCACTTCAGTCCATAGCCCATCGTCTGCGGCAACCAGAGCACGATCTGCGGCACCAGCGTCAGCAGCAGCAACAACCCGAACAGCATGACGAGGAACAGCCAGCCCTCGCGCAGCATCGCCTTGATCGGAATGCCGGTGAGCGCGTTGGTGACGAACAGCAGCATGCCGAACGGCGGCGTCACCAGGCCGATCATCATGTTGATGATGACGACGACGCCGAAGTGCACCGGGTCGATGCCGAGCAGCTTGACGGCCGGCAGCAGCATCGGCACGAACACCAGCAGCATCACCGCGGTGTCGAGAAAGCAGCCGAGCACGAGGAAGACGGCGTTGACGAGCAGCAGGAACTGCCAGGGCGCGAGCTGCATGCCCGCGACCCACTGCGCCAGCGCCTGCGGCACGCCCTCGGCGGTGAAGGCGTAGCTGAGCAAAAAGGCGCCGGCGATGATGATCGTGATCACCGCCGACGAGCGTGTCGATTCGACGAGTACCGCCCATAGCGAGCGCCAGTTCAACGCGCGATAGACCACGCCGGCGAGCAGCAGCGCGTGCAGCGCCGCCACCGCTGCCGCTTCGGTGGGCGTGAAGGCGCCGCTGTACAGGCCGCCGAGCAGCACGACGGGCAGCGACAGCGGCAGCACACCGCGCAGCAGGATCTGCGGCCACATCGCGCGCGGCACCGGGTCGTCCTTGGGCATGTTGCGGCGCGTGGCGATGATGTGCACGGCGATCATCAGCACGCCGGCCATCAGCAGCCCGGGAATCACGCCGCCGAGAAACAGCGCGCCGACCGATGTGCCGGAGACCAGCGCGTAGATCACCATCGGGATCGACGGCGGGATGATCGGCCCGATGGTGGCGCTGGCCACCACCACCGCACCGGCAAAGCCCGGCGTGTAGCCGGGCTTCTTCAGCATCTGCTTGATGGTGACGAGGCCGGGGCCGGCGGCGTCGGCTATCGCGCTGCCGCTCATGCCGGAGAAAACCACGCTGACGAGGATGTCCACCTGCGCCAGGCCACCGCGCAGGCGGCCGACGAGGATGCGGCAGAAGTCGAAGATGCGCTCGCTGATGGTGCCGGCGTTCATCAGGTTCGCGGCGAGGATGAACAGCGGTACCGCGAGCAGCACGTAGCTGTTGTACAGGCCGTTCAACACTTGCTCTGCGGCAAGGCCCATGTCCTGCTTCTTGAAGGCGAGATAAGCGATGCCGGCGGCGAGCATCGAGAAGCCGACCGGCGCGCGCACCACCATGCCGAAGGCGAGCACGCTGATCAGCAGCGCGAGCGCGGAAGTCACGCGGAGTGGCCTTCGGTGAGCGAGGCTTCGTCGAGCGGCGCGCCGCGCAGCAGCGTCCACACCTGCCAGACGCTGCGCACGACGAGTGCTGCCAGCAGCGCGACGAAGGGCATGAAGACCCACGAGAACGGCAGGCCGAGCACGGGCGTGCCCTCGCGCGCCATGAAGCGCACGTAGTCCCAACTGCCGGGCAGTGCCCATGCCGACAAGACACCGATCAGCACGGCGCCGGCGATGCGCATGCCGCGCCGCGTGCGCGGCCCCATCGCGTGATAGACCAGATCGAAGGCCACATGCTCACGCGTCGGCACCATGAAGGCGCAGGCCCAGAGGATGACCCAGACGTAGAGCACGACTGCGAGTTCATCGCTCCACGGCAGCGGGCGGTTGAAGCCGAAGCGCGCCGTGATTTGGATCAGGAAGACGACGAACAGCGATGCGAACAGCGCGCCGCCGATGACGTCGGCGGCGCGCTTCAGCCAGGCACGCATCTACTTCGTGTTGTTGATGCGGTCGAGCATGCCCGCCGGCCATGTCTTGGCCATGTCCGACGTGGCGTACGCCGCCTGCACCGACTTGCGGAACGCTTCCACGTCCGGCGTCGTCACTGTCAGCCCCTGCTGCTTGAAGAAATCGACGATCTGCGCTTCTTCCTTCAGCCGGTTGTCGTTGTTGAACGCCGCGGCGGCGTCGGCCGCCGCCTTTACCTTGGCCTGCTGCGCCGGCGACATCGCCTTCCACGTCTTGTCGGCGATGGCGATGAAGATGCCGTCGACCAGGTGGTTCGTCATCACGATCTGCTTGGTCACCTCGTAGAACTTGGCGGCGCGCACGCTCGGCAGCGGGTTGTCCTGGCCGTCGATGGTGCCGGTCTTCAAACCGAGATAGACCTCGCCGAAGGCCAGCGGCGTGGCGGTGGCGCCGAGCGCTTCGCCGAGGAACAGCCACTCCTTGCTGCCGGGCATGCGCAGCTTCACGCCCTTCAGGTCCGCCGGCGTCTTGACGTTGCGTGCCTCGCGCAGATTGACCTGGCGCGTGCCGAGGTAGATGGGTGTGAGGATCGTCACCTCCATCTTCTCGGATGCGAGCTTGAACATCTCCTTGCCGACCGGGCCGGCGAAGACCTTCTGCTGGTGCTGCGGGTCGCGGACGATGTAGCCGGCGGTGAAGATCGAGAACTCGGGGACGATCTTGGCGATGTCGAAGGCCGAGATCGAGGAGAGCTCGAGGTTGCCGCGCGCCATCGCCGCCGGCTCGGTGCCCTGCTTGAACAACGACGCGTTCAGGTTGATCTGCACGTCGAACTCGCCGGGTGCGCTCTTGTCGAGCGACTCCTTGAAGACCGTCCACATCTTGCCGTGCCAGTCGTCGGGCACCGCGGGCGTGGAAATGCGCAGCGGAATTTTGGTCTGCGCGAAGGCGGGGGCGGCGATCGTGGCGGCAACGGTAGCGGCGGCGATCAAACTGCGGCGCAGGAGCGAAAGGGTCATGGTGCGTGTCTCCTTTTGTGGTGGTGATGAGGTCAATCGTCGGCAGGGTTCAGGCCGTGCGCCGCCAGTTCGCGGCGGAAGGTGTCGAAGCGCTCGGTGCTCAGTGCCACCAGCGGCGCGCGAACGCGCAGCCAAGCGGCTTCGCCAGTCTGCGCGGCCATGATCGCCTTGAGAGCCGGGATCAACGCGTAGCCGCCGAGCCAGGCGAGCAGGCGTTCGATGCGCGCGTGATCGGCGGCGCTCTTCGCCGCATCCGGTTCGGTGGCCAGGCGGTGCACCGTGCGTGGCATGAAGTTGGCCAGGCCGCTGACGGCGCCGCGACTGCCGACAGCGGCGAGCGCCGGCAGGTCGAGTTCGTTGCCGACGTGCACGCCGAGCGGTGGCATGAAGGCTTGCGCCAGTTCGAGCGACGGTGCGCGCTCACACGCGCTGTCCTTGATGGCGACGATGCGCTGCGGCCAGCGCCGCAGCAGCTCGGCGATGACCGCGTGCGACAGGCCCACGCCCGAGACCTGCGGGATGTGATACAGCACGATGCGCAGCGGCCGGTCGGCGGTCGCATCGAGCAGCTGGCGGTACGACTCGACGATGCCCTCGTCGCTGACGCCTTTGAAGAAGAACGGCGGCATCAGCAGCACGCCCCAGGCGCCGATGTCCTGCGCGTGGCGCGTCAGCGCCAGCGTGTCGGGCACGGCGGCGCAGCTCACCGAGACGAGAAGGCGCGACGCGGGCACGCCGCCGGCGACGAGCCCATTCACCGCCTCGCGACGCTCGGCGACAGAGAACGACGGGCCCTCGCCTGTCGTGCCGAACGGCGTGACCCCCGCGCAGCCGGCGTCGAGCAGCGTGCGCGCGTGCGCGGCGAAGCGCGCGTGATCGATCGCCAGCGATTCGGTGAGAGGCGTCATCAACGCCGGCCAGATGCCTTGCAGGCCGGGCGCGTCTCGGGTCGTCGTCGTCATGCTTTGTCCTTCGGCAGCGGCGGTCTCGGCAAACCGAGCACGCGCCGGTGCGAACTTTCGATGTGGTGGGTGAGGCGCTCGGCCACCTGCGGCGCATCGCGGCGTTTGAGCGCAGCGATGAACCACAGGTGCTCTTCCATCGCCGGCAACAGCGCGTCGGCCGACAGCATCGTGCGTTCGAGCCGGATCAGGCGCACGCGCAGGCTGTTGACGCGGTACATCTCGGAGATCAGCGCGTTGCCGAGCGCGTCGATCATCAGGTCGTGCAGGCCCCAATCGACGCTCTGCGCGTCACCGAGCAGCGCGGCATCGACCGGGCCTTTCTTGGCGCGCATGACGATGCGGCGGTGCGCGTCGTCGATCGCGGCGAGGTCGGCGTCCGACACCGTGGCGCAGAAACGCACGGCGGCCTCGCGCTCCAGCAGCAATCGCAACTGGTAGGCGTTGTTGATCAGCGCCAGATCGACATGCGCGATCTGCAGCCCGCGCTGCGGCACGGTGCGCAGCAGGCCCTCGGGCATCGCACCTTGCCCTTCGGAGCGCAGGCG
>CADEEN010000326.1 GCA_902826345.1 uncultured Burkholderiales bacterium
AGCAGGTCGGCGGCATCGACTGCAAGCCGATCACCGGCGAGATCACCTACGGCCTCGAACGGTTGGCGATGTATTTGCAGGGCGTGGACAACGTGTACGACCTGACGTGGACCGACGGTTTGTCTTACCGCGACGTGTACCACCAGAACGAAGTCGAGCAGAGCACCTACAACTTCGAGCACAGCGACGCCGAGTTCTTGTTCACTGCGTTCGCTGCACACGAGAAGCAAAGCAAATACTTGATGGAGCAGCAGCTTGCGCTGCCAGCGTACGAGCAGTTGCTGAAATGCGGCCACTGCTTCAACCTGCTCGACGCGCGCGGTGCGATCAGCGTCACCGAGCGCGCCGCGTACATCGGCCGCATCCGCGTGCTGGCGCGGGCGGTGGCGAAGAGCTATCTCGACAGCCGGGCGCGGCTGGGCTTTCCGATGGCGCCGAAGGCGTGGGCCGAGGAAGTGCAGGCCGCGCTGGCAAAGAAGGCCGCATGAGTTCGACCAAGAGCCTGCTGGTCGAACTCTTCGTCGAAGAGTTGCCGCCGAAGTCGTTGAAGAAATTCGGGACCGAGTTCGCGAGCCGTCTTGCCGACAGCCTGAAGTCGCAAGGCTTGGCTACCGACCACTCCGCTATCACGTCATACGCCACTCCGCGCCGCTTGGCGCTGCACTTGAGCGCCGTGCTCGCGCAAGCTGCCGACCGCCCGGTGACGCACAAGCTGATGCCGGTGACGGTGGCGCTCGACGCCGGCGGTGCACCGACACCGGCGCTGCTGAAAAAACTCTCGGCGGTCGGCGCCGATGCCAGCGTCGTACATCAACTCGAACGCAAGCAGGACGGTAAAGCCGAAGCGCTGTTCTGGTCCACGACGGTGCGCGGTGCGATGCTGGCCGCGGGCTTGCAGATCGCGCTCGATGAAGCTATCGCCAAGCTGCCGACGCTGAAAGCCATGAGTTACCAGCTCGAAGACGGCTGGTCGAGTGTCAATTTTGTGCGCCCGGCTCATGGACTGGTGGCGCTTCATGGTGCCGAGGTGGTGCAAGTCACCGCGCTCGGCCTCACGTCGGGCCGCAACACCCAAGGCCATCGCTTTGAAGCGCAGATGGACCCGGTCGTGCTGCAGGACGCCGACCACTACGCGCAGCAACTCGAACAACAAGGCGCGGTGATCGCCGCCTTCGACCACCGCCGCGCCGACATGGCGCGCCAGTTGCAGCACGCCGCCGCGCCGCTGAGTTTGACGCCGATCGACGACGACGCGCTGCTCGACGAAGTTACCGCGCTCGTTGAACGGCCGAACGTGCTGCTCTGCCAGTTCGAGCCCGAGTTCCTCGAAGTGCCCAGCGAATGCCTGATCCTGACGATGAAGGCCAATCAGAAGTACTTTCCGCTGCTCGATGCACAAGGCAAGCTGACCAACAAGTTCCTCGTCGTCAGCAACATCTGCCCCGAAGACCCGAGCGCGATTGTGCAAGGCAACGAGCGTGTCGTGCGGCCGCGCTTGGCCGACGCCAAGTTCTTCTTCGACCAGGACCGCAAGAAGACCCTTGAATCGCGCCTGCCGATGCTCGACAAGGTGGTCTATCACGCTGAGCTGGGAACACAAGGCGAGCGAACGCGGCGAGTCGAGGACATCGCGCGGTTCATCGCGAGCCTTTCTGCTGTAAGAGCAGACCAAGAAGCCGTCGGCCGCGCTGCAAAACTCGCGAAGGCCGACCTGGTGTCCGACATGGTCGGCGAGTTCCCTGAGTTGCAGGGCGTGATGGGGGGGTACTACGCGCGCCAGGATGGCGAGAAACCCGAAGTTGCTGCGGCAATTGCACAGCAATACATGCCGCGCTATTCCGGCGACGCGATTCCTGGAAGTCTGATCGGCACGATCGTCGCCATGGCCGACAAGCTCGAAACGATTGCCGGTTTGTTCGCCATCGGTCAGACCCCCACGGGCGACAGGGACCCCTTCGCGCTGCGCCGGCACGCCGTCGGCGTCTTGCGAATGTGCATCGAGCGACCGCTTGCCGTCTCTCTTCGCGCCATCGTCGGCGCCGCGATGCAAGAGAAGACGCTGAGCGAGCACTCCCGCAAACGGGGCAACGACGCGCCCTTCGCCATCCTCGCGTTCTTCTACGACCGGCTCGCTGTGCTGATGCGAGATGCGGGTTACTCGGCTCAGCAAGTCGAAGCGGTGGTGTCGCTCCAGCCCGAGTTGATCGCCGAAGTGCCCAAACGCCTCGAAGCCGTGCGCGCCTTCGCCGCGCTGCCCGAGTCTTCTTCGCTCGCAGCCGCCAACAAGCGCATCGGCAACATCCTGAAGAAGAGCGACGTTGCAGCCACCGCAGCACTCGATGAATCGCTGCTCGTCGAACCCGCCGAGAAAGCCCTCGCCAACGCGCTGCGCTCCGCCGGCCCGCTGGCTGACAAGCTCTTAGACAACGGCGAGTACACGGCTTCCCTGCGCGAACTCGCCGTGCTCAAGGCACCGGTCGATGCCTTCTTCGACAGCGTGATGGTCAACGCCGACGACCCTGCGCTGCGCGCGAACCGCCTGGCGCTGCTTCATTCGCTGCACACTTCGATGAACCGCGTGGCCGATCTGTCGAAGCTGGCGGCCTGACGGAGCGACCGCGATGCAACCCCACCACAGCCCCAAGCTGGTCATCCTCGGCCGCGACGGCATCCTGAATGTCTTCCGCGAAGACCACGTCAAGGCGCCGCAGGAGTGGATCCCGATCGAGGGCGCGCTGGAAGCGGTGGCGCGCCTGAACCAGGCCGGCTGGCATGCGGTGATCGCCACCAACCAGTCGGGCATCGGCCGCGGGCTGGTCGACATGACCTCGCTCAACGCCATCCACCAGCACATGATGCAGCTGCTGGCCGAAAAAGGCGGGCGCATCGACGCGGTCTTCATCTGCCCGCACGTGCCGCAGGAGCATTGCCATTGCCGCAAGCCGCTGCCGGGGCTGATGCTGCAAATCGCCGAACGCTACGGCGTGGACGACATGGCGCGCGTGCCGATGGTCTGCGACACCGAGCGCGATCTGCAGGCCGCGCAGGCGGCGGGCTGCGAGCCGCATGTCGTGCACACCGGGCGCGCCGCAGCACTCAGCGACGACGAGCTGGCGGCGTGGACGGCCGCCGTCGCCGGCGCAAAGGCGCACGAGAACCTGGCCGCGTTCGCTGACTTCGTGCTGCACCGCGAGCACAGCGCCGCCGGCATCGTCGGCGAAGACTCGCGGCCGGGCACGATCGTCGGCTGAAATGTTCCTCAGCGCCATCCGCTCCGCGCTGTTCATCGCGTTCATGGCCGTCACGGTGGTGCCGTGGGCGCTGGCGGTGCTGCTGGCCTCGCCGTTCATCAGCGGTGAGCGCACGTACTGGATGTGCGTCGGCTGGCTGCGCACGGCGATGTGGGGCTGCCGCGTCATCTGCGGCGTGCGCTCGCGCATCCACGGCATGGACAACCTGCCGCCGGCCGACAAGCAGTCGCCGGTGATCCTACTGTCCAAGCACCAAAGCACGTGGGAGACGTTCACCTACCCGACGATCATGAGCCACCCGCTGGCCTACGTCTTCAAGCGCGAGCTGCTCTACATCCCGTTCTTCGGCTGGGCGATGGGGCGCATGGACATGATCCACATCGACCGCAGCAAGCGCAACGAGGCCTTCACGCGCGTCGTCGAGCAGGGCCAGCGCATCCTGGCCAACGGCAGCTGGATCATCATGTTCCCCGAGGGCACGCGCATTCCGCGCGGCCAGCAGGGCAACTACAAGACCGGCGGCACGCGGCTGGCGGTGGCCACCGGCACGCCTGTCGTGCCGATCGCCGTCAGCTCCGCCCGCTGCTGGCCGCGCAAGAGCCTGCTCGTACGGCCGGGCGTGGTCGACATCTCGATCGGCCCGCCGATTGCAGCCGCAGGGCGCGAGGCCGACGAGCTGATGCGCGAGGTGCAAAGCTGGATCGAGACCGAGATGCGGCGGCTCGATGCCGAGGCTTACGCCGAGAGCCGTTCGTAGAATTCGCGCCCATGTCGTTGTTGAAGCGCCTCGCCGTTCATGCCGCGCAGTTGTCGTTCGGCTTTGGCGACGATGACGCGACGCCCGCGGCGCGACCCGCACCCGCGCCGGCTGCGCCGCCGCCTGAACCTGCGGTTTCGATCGCATCGCTGCTCGCCCCGGCCACGTTCGCTCACCCGCGCGCCAACCGGCAGGCGCGGCTGGGCGGCCACGTCGTCGGCTACGAGTTCCGGCGCGTGCGGCGCAAGACGATCGGCTTTTCGGTGGCCACCGACGGCTTGGTCGTCAGCGCGCCGCGCTGGGTGCCCGTGGGTGAAGTCGAATCGGCGCTGCAGGAGAAGTCGCGCTGGATCCTGAAGAAGCTGCAGGAGCAGGACGAGCGCGCGCGCCGCCTGGCCGAGCAGCGCATCGTCTGGCGTGACGGCACGGCGCTGCCGTTTCTCGGCGAGACGGTGATCGTCGTGCTCGATGCGCGCGCGGGCGGCGCAGTGCTTCACACCGCCGAAGAAACGCTGCCCGACGTGCCGCGGCTGACGCTGCATGTCGGCCTGCCCGAGCACGCCAGCGCCGAGCTGATCCGCGACGTCGTGCAGGCGTGTTTGCAGCGCCAGGCCAAGCGCGTCTTCGAAGAGCGTTGCCACCACTTCGCGCAACGGCTCGGTGTGCACTGGACGCGGCTGTCGCTGAGCTCTGCCTCCACGCGCTGGGGCAGCGCGAGTGCGGATGGCGCGATTCGCCTGCATTGGCGGCTGATCCACTTCGCGCTGCCGACGATCGATTACGTCGTCGCCCACGAACTCGCGCACCTGCGCGTCATGGACCACAGCCCGCAGTTCTGGGATGTCGTGCGCTCGGTGATTCCCGACGTGGACCGTCTGCGCGACGGCTTGCGCGACGAGGCGCTGCCGCTGTTGGACTGATCAGCGGGCGGCGGCGAATCGCCACACGCCATCGCCGCCGAGCGTCCTCGTCAACTGCCCGCCATGCCACAGCGCATGCAGATGCGCCACC
>CADEEN010000327.1 GCA_902826345.1 uncultured Burkholderiales bacterium
CACCGGCCCGCCACCGCCGCCCCCACCCACCCCCACACCAACGGACGGGGGAGGGGGCGGGGGCGGCGGCGGCATGTCGGTGGCTTGGCTGCTGGCGTTGATCACTGCCGTGGCGCTGCTGTTGCGGCGCGAGCCCACGCGTGCGCTCGGCGTGGTGGGTGTCGTCGGCACGGCAGCGCTTTTGGCCGCATCGCCGGCGCCGGCGCTGGCGGCAGAACGCACGCCGATGGCCAACGGCCTGATCGTGCAGTTGCGCGACGCGCCGAGCCATGCCTCGCTCGGGCGCGCGCGGGCTCTGGCAGCCGGCGACGGCGAGCCTGCGCACCAGCGCGAGCATGCCCGCTGGCAGAACCTGCTGCGCGCATTGCCGCCGCTGCGCATCGCCGAGCGGCGCGCGGTCGGCGAGTCGGCGCAGTTGATGCGCTTCGAGCAGCCGATGACGGCGGCGCAGGCGCAAGCGATGGCCGACCATCTGGCCCAGCGCCCCGACGTGCTGTGGGCCGCGCCGAACACGCGCGAGCGGCGGCTGCAAGCCGCGAGCCCGTCCAACGCACCGACCGACCCGCTGTTCGGCGGCACCGGCGGTCAGTGGTGGCTGCAACTGCTGGCCGGCAGCGACAGCCTGCCACGGGATCAGCGCCTGCGCGGCGTGGCCGGCTTTCAGACGGCATGGGCCTCGGTGACGACGGGCAGCAGCAACTCGCTGATCGCCGTGCTCGACAACGGCATCGTTGCCCACCCGGATCTCGCCGGCAAGGTCATCGCCGGCTACGACATGGTCAGCGATGTCGAGTTCTCGAACGACGGCGACGGCCGCGACGCCGACCCGGCCGACCCCGGCGACTGGGTCGACGGCACGGACCTGGCGCGCACGGCCTACAGCAGCAACGGCTGCGTCGCCGAGCCCAGCTCATGGCACGGCACGGCCATCGCCGGCATGCTGGTGGCCACGGCCAACAACGGCCAGGGCGGTGCGTCGATGAACTGGCCGGGCCACGTGCTCGCGGTGCGCGTGGCCGCCAAGTGCGGCGCCGATGTGGCCGACATCATCGACGGCATGCGCTGGGCGGCGGGCCGCGAGGTGTGTGCGAACGCCGCGTGCAGCGCCTTCCTGCCCGTCAACCCGACCCCGGCGCGCATCGTCAACATCAGCTTCGGCGGCACCGGCACCTGCGACGCCTACCAAAGCACGATCGACGAGCTGCGCGCGCTGCCCAACGGCGGCGTGATCGTCGTCGCCGCCGCCGGCAACGAGCATGCGGCGACGCCGACACGGCCGGCCCGCTGCCCCGGCGTGGTCGGCGTGGCGGCATTGAACCGCGACGGCTTCAAGAGCACCTACTCCAACTTCGGCCCGTCGCTGGCGGTGGCCACCGTCGGCGGGGACGACCCGGACGGCGCCTGGGGCAGCCGCGTCGCCGACAGCGGCCTGCTCGCCGCCGGCAACTTCGGCGACACGGCGCCGGGCGCGTCGGGCCACTTCAACTACTTCGGCACCAGCTTCTCGACGCCGATCGTCGCCGGCGCGGCCAGCCTGATGCTGGCGGTGAATCCGGCGCTGACCGCGGCGCAGATCGAGCAGGGCCTGCGCGTCTCGGCGCGCCCGCACGTCACCTCGAGCCTGCCCGGCGTGGCCGCGTGCAGCAACGTCAACCCAGGGCGCTGCCTGTGCACCACCGGCACCTGCGGCGCCGGCATTCTCGATGTGCCGCGTGCGCTGGCCTACGCCGCGTCGCCGGGCAGCTATGTGCCAACGGCGCTGCAGCCGGCCGCGATCAACGCCGCCGAGTTGCGCGATGCCGCTGCCGCTGGCCCCGACCGGCCGTCCAATACGCCACCGTCAAATGGTGGTGGCGACGGCGACAGCGGTGGTGGTGGTGGCGCGATGAGCGCGTGGTGGCTGCTCGCGCTCGGCGCGGCAACGCTTGCGCTGCGGCGCCGCACGATCGCGCATTAGCGAAGGAGCTTCCAAGCGACCGCCGCGGATCTGGCTCCGCCAGGCCGGTGGCGGTGCCCCCTTGAGGGGGGAGCGGCGAAGCCGCTCCGGGGGTGGGTCCATTACCGCGGCGTCACCGACATCACGCTGCCGAGCAGGCACGCCGACGTCAAAGCGCCGCCGAGCTTGTCGGCCGGCAGCGCTCGCACCGCTTCGGCGGCAGCCCCGCGCAGGTTGTCCAGGCGCAGCCAGGTGCGCAGCGCGCCGCTCTCGCGCAGCAGCGCCACGCGCGCGTTGCGCAGGCCGCGCTCGCGAAAACCGTCGAGCGCGCCCTGCGCCGCAGCTTCGCTGTCGTGCTTGCCGAGCGAGTAGCCGCCCTGCTCACCGCCGGGCAGTTCGACGGCCTCGAAACTCATCTTCAGCCGCAGCAACTCATCGCGCCGCTGGCGCGCGGCGTCGCGGCTCAGGACCGGGCCGACGAAGACGACGTACTGTGCGCCCGCCGGGCGCTGCTCGCGGACCCAGGATCGCTCGGCGAGCACGGCGGCCAAGGCCCGCTCTGCGGCGTCGACGGCAGCGGCATTGTCGAGCGGTCCGATCTCCAGGCAGGCCAGCGGCGCGCTCGCGCCGGCCGTGCCTTCGACCGCACTGGCCGCCGCCGGCGACGGCAGCGGCGGGCCGACGATGGCCGCGCTGGCGGACGGAGACACGGGCGCGATCGCCGCCGCCGCGGCTTGCGGCGTCAGCACGCGCAGCGCGCCCGGGCGCACCTGCTGCTCCAGGCGGCCAGGGTCGCGCTCGCTGGCGGGGGCCAGGCCGAAGACGGCGAGCAGGCCGGCACCCCAGGCTGCGTAGCCGAGATTGGCCAGCAGCGCCGCCAGCACGAACCAGCGTAGCAGGCGCATCAGGTGACCGCCGGTGGTTCTGGCGATGCGTCGGACGCGCCGGGCACGGCAGGGCCGGGCAGACGCACGCTGACTTCACCGCTGGAGATGTCGTGCACCACGCCGGTGGCGTCGCGCACGCGCAAAGCGCCGTTGCCGGCGATGGCCTCGGCGACGCCGTCCGTCAGCACGTCGCCGCGCGGGCCGAGCACGCGCACCGGCTGGCCGCGCAGCAGGTCGCGCGCGGCGTAAGCGCGGGCAAAGCCGGCGAAACCTTCGCGTTCGAACTGCAGAATGGCGCGCACCAGCGGCAGCGCGACGCGGTGCAGCGCGGCAGGCGCGTTGGCCTGGCTGTCGATCTCGTGCAGGCCGGCAAAGCCGTGCGCCAGGTCGCTCGCTTCGCGCCGCGACGGCAGCGCCCGCACGTTGAGGCCGACGCCGACGACGGCCATGCGCCGCGCGCCGACGGCCACGGTTTCGATCAGCACACCGCCCAGTTTGCGGCCGCGGCCCGGGCCTTCGTAGAGCCACAGGTCGTTCGGCCACTTGAGGGCGATGCGCGGCGCGGCGCGGCCGGGCTCGGGCGGGTCGAGCGCGTCGGCCAGCGCAACGCCTGTGGCCAGCGAGAGGCCGCACCAGTCGCGCGGCGCCAGCGCCAGGCCGATCGAAAAGGTCAGCGAAGCGCCGGCTTCGGCGTGCCAGGCGCGGCCATTGCGGCCGCGGCCGACGGTCTGGTGCTCGGCCACCAGCAGGCAGGGCTGCGTGTCGCCGGTGCGGCGGCCGTACGGTCCACCGGGAGCATCGCCGCCCTCCGCGGCCGGGCCGCGGTGGCGGATCGCTTCGAGCTCACCAGGCGTGGACACCGGCGCGTCGTGCCGGCCACCACCGATGCGCGCGCGTTCGAGCAGCAGGCTGTTGGTGGAGTCGGCGCGAGCCAGCACCTCGACCGACAGGCCGGGCAGGTAGGGCTCGAGCTGCTGCCACAGCGCGTCGGCCTGCCAGTGCAGGTGCTGCGACGGGGCCAGGGCATCCGGGGGCATGGCGATCACCTGCGGTGGGCGGCGGCCTCAGCGCTTGGGGGCCAGCATCGTGCCGCGGCACTTCTTCGCGCCGCAGCGGCAGGCGTATTCGGCCTTCAGCTTCTTCGTGTAGCGGTCGTCGATCGACAGGCCGTAGTCGTAGAACAGCTCCTCGCCGGGCTCGATCTGGCGCAGCGCCTTGATGAAGACGCGGCCGTCTTCTTCGTCGGCTTCGCAGTTCGGTTTGCAGGCGTGGTTGATCCAGCGCGCCGCGTTGCCGCCGACGCCGGCGTCGATGACGTTGTCGTCGTCGAGGTGGAAGAAGAAGGTGTGGTTCGGGTCGTCCGGGTTGCTCGGGTGGCGCTTCAGGGCCTGCTTCCAGGTGATGCGCTCGCCGACGTACTCGATCAGCGTCTCGCCCTTCTTCAGTTTCTGCAGCGCATAGACGCCTTTGCCGTGCACGCCCGAGCGGCGGACCTGGATGCGTTTGCCGGCGCCGTGGCCCGATTTGCCGTTTTGTTTGCTGGCCGCTTGCTTGCCGTTGTTCATTCGGTACATTGAATTCATGTGGGCGCGCGCGTGTGCGTGCGTGCGCGCGAAGGAGCGGATTGTAGAGATGAGCGAAACCAAGACCCTGATCATTGCCGAGAAGCCCAGCGTGGCCCAAGACATCGTGCGCGCGCTGACGCCCACGGCGGGCAAGTTCGACAAACATGCCGACCACTTCGAGAACGAGCGCTATGTCGTCACCTCGGCGGTCGGCCACCTCGTCGAGATTCAAGCCCCGGAAGAGTACGACGTGAAGCGCGGCAAGTGGAGCTTCGCCCACCTGCCGGTCGTGCCGCCGCACTTCGATCTGGCGCCGATCGAGCGTGGCAAGACGCGGCTGAATGCCGTCGTCAAGCTGGTCAAGAGGAAGGACGTGAGCCACCTGATCAACGCTTGCGACGCGGGCCGCGAGGGCGAGTTGATTTTTCGGCTGATCGTGCAGTACGCCGATGGCGCGAAGGCGAAGTTGAACAAGCCGGTGCAACGCCTGTGGCTGCAGAGCATGACGCCGCAGGCGATCCGCGACGGCTTCGAGCAGCTGCGCACCGACAAGCAGATGCTGGGGCTTGCCGACGCGGCGCGCAGCCGATCTGAGGCCGACTGGCTGGTCGGCATCAACG
>CADEEN010000328.1 GCA_902826345.1 uncultured Burkholderiales bacterium
TCCTCGGCATGCTGCTCGGCTGGCCGCGCGAACGCTGGCCCGAGCTGCGGCCACGCAACAAGTACCTCTACCGCCTGACACTCGGCGCGGCGGAACCGGAGATCGCCACCTTCACGCTCGGCGGCAGCAAGACCGGCCGCTGCCAGCCGGGCTTCATCACCTGACGAAGCGCGCCAGCAGGTTGCGCGTGATCTGCTGCGCCGCGGCGCTCAAGCGCGAGGAGCGCAACGCCGGCGCGTTGAAGTCGTCGAGCCCCCAGGCCGATGCGTACCTTCGATCTCGCGTGCCGTGGCCGGGTGGTTCAAAAGCCAGTCGCGCGTGCCCGGCCGCGCGTTCTCGGCGACGACCGGGTTGCTCACGCGCCCAGCGCGGCCAGGAGGCGCTCGCTGGTGATGCGCGCGCCATCGACGGCAATCGCGTGCGACGGATACGGCGCCGCCAGCGCCTGCTCGATGCGGCGCTTCAGGCGCTCGGGCGCGAGGTCGTCGGCGGCGAGCGCATGCACGAACCCTTTCTCGGCGTACCGGGCGATGCGGATGCCCTGTTCGGCGTTGGCCTGGTACGGATAGGCCAGCGTCGGCGTGCGCGTGCTGGCGGCGTCGAGCAGCGTGTTGTCGCCGCCCATGCTGATCGACAGCGCACTGGCCGCCAGGTGCTGCGCGAAGTCTTGAAGGAAGGGCACGATCTCGACGTTGCCGCTGCGCACGCTGGCGCGCAGCGCGTCGATCTCGGCCGCGGTCGCGCGCGATCCGGTGGCCAGCAGGAACTGAAAGTCGGGCAGCAGCGCCGCGGCGCCGATCGCCGCGACGAGCAACTCGCGCCCGACGTTGCCGCCGCCCTGGCTGACGAGGATGCGCTGCGTTCGCTGCGGCACGACGGCCGGCCGCGGCGGCGCAATGCAACCGGTGTAGCAAACGCGGTCCGCGATTTCGTGCGCCAGCGAGAACGTGTCGTCCAGGCGAACGATGTTCGGGTCGCCGCGCACGAAAACGGTGTGGATGTGCTTCTTCACCGACGCCACCATGCGCCGCTCCTTGTCGATGCTGCGCGGCACCAGCACGTCGCGCACCGAGGTGAAGATCGGCAGCGGCCCGCTGCGCTCGCGCACTGCATTGATCAGCGAGCCGATCTCGCCCTTGAAGCGGCGCCGGCCGAAGGGCCAGAACTCGATCACGAGGGCGTCGTACGGGCCGCGCAGGAAGCCGTCGATCGCGCGGGCGCGTTCGGGCCAGACCTCGTCAGCGTCGCGCTGCTCGTCGGGATCGACGAAGCCGCCGCTCGCGCCGTCGTGCAGCAGCGTCGGCAGCTTCAGGCGTCGAAAGCGCGGGTGATCGAGCACGCGGTTCGTGTCCAGGCCGCCCTGGATCAGATCGACCTCGGCATGCTGCAACAGCGCTTCGATGATGCGCAGGCTGCTCGTCAGGTGGCCAATGCCGACGAGGCTCTGGCAGTAGTACAGGATGCGCTTCACGCGCTGCAAGGGCTCAGCGACATGGCGTTGCAGCCGGCATCACATTGCGCAGCGCCGCTTCGGCATCGACCTGGCGCTGCGCGCGGGTGTCGCACAGCGCGGCGCTCGTTTGCTCCAGCCGCTGCACGACACCGCGCGCGCCCAACGACGGTTCGCGAGACTTCAGCAGCGCCGCGGCGCCGGCGACCAGCGGCGCGGCCATCGAGGTGCCACTCCATGTGGCGTAGCCGCCGCCGACCATCGTGCTGGTGATGCCCTCGCCGGGCGCGGCCAGATCGACCCACGGGCCGTAGTTGGCGAACGTGGCCAGGCGCCGCTGCGCCGTGCTCGCCGTCACCGGCAGCAGGCCGTACGCGCCTTCGGCCGCAGGGTACTGGCGGATGTCCTTGCTGGCGTCGTTGCCGGCCGCGGCGATGACGGCCGCGCCGCCGAACGCGTCGCAGCGCTGCCGGTCGAGGTGGTAGGACGGGTCGGTGAAGGTGTTGGCTGGATCGGTCGGCGCCGGCATCGAGCAGGCGACGAGTTGCGTCAGCGCGTCGAACAGGCGCGTGCGGCTGACGCTTCCCAGGCTCATGTTGATGACCTGCGCGCCGTCGTTGGTGGCCGGGTTGCGGTCGGGGTCGACCGCATGCAGCAGCGCTTCGGCCAGCACCCAGGCGTTGCCCTGGCCCTGCGCATCGAGCACGCGCAGTGGCACGATGGTTGCCGCCGGCGCGGCCAGCGCCACCAGGCCGGCGACATGCGTGCCGTGACCAAAGGCGACGTTGCCGGCGTCGAAGACGTCGCTCGGGTCGGCGTCGTCATCGACGAAGTCGTGGCCCGGCGCGAGCCGGCCGGCCAGCGCCGGGTGGGTGGCATCGATGCCACTGTCGAGCACGGCCACGCGCACGCCAGCGCCTTGCGACAACGCATGCGCCTCGGACAGGCGCATCGCCTGTGGCGCCCATTGCGCGCTGTAGGCGGCCAGTGTGCCGATGGCCCAGGCGCCGGTGCGGCGCGCCTCGGGGCTGCGGTGCAGGACGTTGGCTTCGGCATCGAGCACGCTCGGCTCGAGTTCGAGCGCCTCGATCACGCCGTCGCTGTCGCCGCCACCGACCAGCGACAGCCGGTAGATCGGCCGGTTGCCGAACTGGGCACGCAGGCTGAGCGAGTACTTCAGCAGCAGCGGTTGCAGATCGGCGGTGCTGCGCAGCCGCAGCAGCACCTCGCCCGGCAGGCGAGGATCGGCGGGCGACTTGGCCGCCACAGGCCAGGCCGAGGCGATCAGCGCAGACATCAGTGCACACAAGAGCAAAGCGCGGGCAGCGCGCGGGTGTCGGGCAGTGGGCGTCATCAGCGGCACCTCTTGTCGTGGCAGATGAGCAATGGAGCAGGCAGCCGCGCGGCTGATACGAGAAACTTGCGCGCGCTTACCACCCGCCGTGGAGCGTGAAGGCCGCCCAGTACAGCGGATGCGGGTGTTCGCGGCGCAGTGCCTGTTGCGCTTCGCGCAAGGCGGCTGACGGCGCGGCACCACGCCGCAGCGCGACGTAGAAGTGCTGCATGAAGCCGGCGGTGACGGCATCGTCCACCGGCCACAGGCTGGCCAGCACGCGCGATGCGCCGGCGATCAGGAAGGCACGCACGAGGCCCACCATCTCGTCGCCGCCGTCGGCGTCGGCCAGGCCGGTCTCGCAGCCGCTGAGCACGACGGTCGGCGATGCCAACGCCAGCGCCTCGACCAGATCGGCGGTCAGCGCGCCGTCGTGCAGGTGAAGCGCCGAGAACGTCGGGTTGTCGCTGCGGAATTGGGCGTGGCAGGCGAGGTGGATCACGTCGGCGCGCGCCGCGTGCGCACGCAGGGTCTGGATCGTCGCCTGCCGGCCGATGAAGGCTTCGTTGCCACCGAACAGCGTGGCCACCGCAGCGGCCTCGCGCGCTGCATGCGGCAGGCGTGTCGATTCACCGAGCACGAGTGCCCTTGTCGCCGCGGCCGGGCGCCTTTGCAGCCCGCGCAGCGCAAGCAGCGCGCTCGGCGCCAACGCCAGCTCGTGGCGCTCGGCCAGGCAGCGCTCGCCGTCGTCGAGCGCGGCGAACGGCAACGCGCCGAGTTGTGCGTGCGGCACCACGAGCACGCGCTGCGCCTGCTCCAAGTCCGGCGCGAGCGGCGCCCAGACCAGCGCATGCAGGCGCTGCAGGCGCGTGCGCGCACGACGCGTCAGGTGGTTCAGGTGCTCGGCCACCGGCGCCGCGCCGTGGCGCAGCGTCTCGATCTGGAAGCGCGCCGAGCGCAGCGCCTGCAGCACCTCGGACCAGCGCGCGATGTGCCGGTGCAGCATCACGCCGCCGCGATCGACGCGGCAGGCGAACAGCTCGTCGTCCTGCACGCCGTATTCGATCAGCACCTCGCCGTCGCCGAGGTGACGCTGCAGCTCGGTGGGGTCGAACTCGTCGCTCGCCAGCGGCAGCGCGGGAGCGGCCAGACGTTCGCGCCGCGCCAGCTCGAGCAGCTCTCGCTCGGTGCGGCGCAACTCCTCGACCAACATCGCAGCGGACTCGCCCTCTTCCTGCAGGCGCTGCACCTGCCGGTGCAGCCAGTTCAGGCGCGCGCGCAACGGCTGCGTGGCGGCAGAGTCGGCGCGGCCCGCGCTCTGCGTCACGCACTCGCCGAGGGCACGGGCACGGCAGCGGTCGAGCTGGCGCAGCACCTGAACGGCTGACTGCGGCGACTGCTCGTCACCGTGCGCATCGAGCGCCAGCCGCAGCAGTTCCTGGTACGGGCGCAGGTGGTCGCCGAGAAAGGCGCTGCGCATCGCCGCGTCGGGCAAGGCGCGGCGCTGCGCTTCGAACAGCGCCACCGCGGCATCGAAGGCGTGTTGCGCCGCCACCGCATCGCCCGCGCCCTGCGCCGCCATCCCCTGGCCAGTGAGACAGCGCAGTTGCACCGACAGCAACTGCAGCGCCTGCGCCTGCGCCTGAGTGGCCTCGAACAGGGCGCGCGCCTGCTCGACGCTGCCGGCGCGCAGCAGCGCATGAGCGCGCACGACATCGGCGCGCAACTGCGCGTCGATCTGCCCTGCCGCGACGAAGCCGCGTGCGGCCTGCGTCGCCAAGTCGAGCGCGCTGCCGGCATGGCCGTCGGCCAATGCCAGCTCGGCGCGGGCCAGCGTCACCGTCGCTTCGCCGCTCGCGTTGCCCTGTGCAGCGAACAGCGCCGCCGCCTGCTCGAACGACGCCGCAGCCTGCGGCGTCTGGCCGAGCAGCGATTGCACGCGGCCGCGCTGCGCCAGCGTCCAGGCTTCTTCGTCCGGGCGCTGCAACGCGCGAAAGCGCGCCAGCGACTGCTCGAACAAGAGCAGCGCTTCGGGCAGCAGGCGCAATTCGAGGTAGGTGTCGGCCAAATGCTTCTCGGCCATCGCCACCTCTTGCGGCATCGCCAACTGCTCGTAGCGGCGGCGTGCGCCTTCAAAGCCTTGCAGCGCTTCGCCGTACTGGCCGCGCGCCAGCCGCAGGAAGGCGACCGCTTCGCCGACGATGGCTTGCAGCACCG
>CADEEN010000329.1 GCA_902826345.1 uncultured Burkholderiales bacterium
GATCGGGATCGCCGGTCCTGCCGCGGCAACCTTGACGTTGAAGCCCGCGCGGCGATAGACATCGGCGATCGAGAGCGCCTCGTTCGGCAGCCCCGGCGGGCGGTTCGGGTGGTCGTGGGTGTCGATCGCAAGTGCCGCGTGGGCGTCGATGGTCGAGTCAAACTCAAACTCGACGGGATCGAACGACCGCGACACAAAGGCGTAGAGGAAGGCGCGGGGCGGCACGGTCGCGCCGGCGAATTCGACGGTGGCGCTGGTCGGCCTGCCCAGACGGCCGTGGGCGACCGAGATCTCGACCTGCGTGTACAGCGGCATGCCCTGGGTCGCATCGCGGAAGAAGATGCGGCCCACCCACTTCGCGGGGCCGGCGCTCGTCAGGCGCGCCACCCACTCGAGGCGGTTGGCCAGGCCGTCGCGCAGCACGCCGCTCGCCGCCTCCTGCGGGAAGTGGCCGTCGACATCCAGGCGCAACTCATCGCGCGGCGCAAGCGGCTGCGCGCTGCTCGCGCGGCGCCGGTACAGGCCGCTGCGGCGCAGCGCGGCGCCGGCCGACGTGTCGGCAAGGGCGGGGTCGGTGCCGAGGATCACCTTGCCTTCGTCGAGCTCGAGCTCGGGGTGCAGGTCGGCCATGCTCATTGCCAGCTCCCTCCTATGCGCCCGCAGGGGGCAGGGGCCACAAGACTGCGACGGACGCACCGGGGTGTCATCCCCTCAACTGCTGAAGTGCCCATGCATTGCAACCATCGGCGCGAGACCCGCGCCCTGAAGGCGACGAACGGCGTCGCCGGGCGTCACGACAAGAGCATCGGAGCTGCTGTCCTCGACTCGGGTCAGAGCGATGCCACTCGACGCGTCTGCGTTAGGGTCCAGCTCGGGGCTACCGATGTCGCTGATGGGTCGGTACCACCAGTTCATCTCTGTCCGAAGCGGCGACCCGCAAGATCCGGCTGAGCCGGACACCGCCAGGGGCGCCCTACGCGTGCTGTCGGCAAATCACGTGTGCGCACGCGGCTGTGCGACGGCGATCGGGATCGTTCGAGCGTCAAGCGCAGCGCGACCTTGCAAGCGGTCCAGCAACTCTTGCCAGCGGGCCTTGGCGCTCGCCAGGTTGGCCAGCTTCACGTGGCCGTAGCCGCGGATGGTCTCCGGCACTCTGGCGATCGTCACGGCCAACGCGTGTTTGTCGGCGCTGAGGCAGGCCAGCACCTCATCGATCAGCGCTTCGTAGTCGCGCGCGAGCTGGCGTTCGAGTTTGCGTTCTTCGGTGTGGCCGAACGGGTCGATCCAGCGGCCGCGGATGCGGCGCATCGGTGCGAGCAGGCGCAGCGCCGGCATCAGCCACTCGCCGAGGCGCATCTTGCGCGGGCGGCCGTCGGCGCCGTGGCGCGCGAGCAGCGGTGGGGCCATGTGGAAGGTCAGTCCGTCCCATCGCTCGAACTGCTCGCCGAGCGATTGCATGAACGTGCCGTCGGTGTACAGGCGCGCAACTTCGTACTCGTCCTTCACGGCGAGCAGGCGGGCGTACTGGCGGGCGACGGCGTCGGTCAAGGTGTCGCGGCCCAACGCGGCTTCTGCGCGACGCACGCGATCGACGAGCGCGCGGTAGCGCTGCGCGAGCGCGGCGTCCTGGTAGTCGGTGAGAAACGCCTCGCGGCGCGCGATCAAGCCGTCGAGCGTGTCGGCCGTTTCCACAGCAGACGCGCCTTCGAGCCGCAGCAGCGCGTCGGGTGCAGCGACGGCGAGGCGGCCGAGCGCGAAGGCGAGTTTGTTGGTCTCCACCGCCACGCCGTTCAACTCGATCGCGCGCATCAGCGCCGCTTCGCTCACCGGCACCAGGCCGCGTTGGAAGGCCACGCCGAGCATGACGATGTTGGCCGGCATCGTGTCGCTGAGCATGCGCTGCGTGATCGATTGGGCGTCGGTCGTGAACACGCGGTCGGCGCCGGCGGCGTGGCGCAGCTTGTCGAGCAGGGCGCTCGCATGCAAGCTGGCGTTCGGGTCGCGCACGAAGGCGGCCGTGGCCAGTTCGTGCGTGTTGGCGATGATCACGGTGCGGCCGTGTTTGACGGTGCCGAGCGCGTCGGTCGAAGCGCCGACGACCATGTCGCAGGCCAGCACGAGGTCGGCCTGTTGCGTGTCGATGCGCACCTGATTGAGTTCATCGGGCGTGAGCGCGAGGCGGACGAAGGACAGCACCGCGCCGCCCTTTTGCGCAAAGCCCATGAAGTCGAGCACCGAGGCTTGTTTGTGTTCGAGGTGCGTGGCCATCGAGATCAGCGCGCCGACGGTGACGACGCCGGTGCCGCCAACACCCGTGACGAGCAGGTCGAACGGCCCCGTCCATTGCCACGGCGCGGGTGACGGAATCGCCGCGAGTTCGCGCGCCACCGCGTCGGCGCTGATGCCGGAGCCGACGCGCTTTTTCAGCACCGCACCCTCGACGGTGACGAAACTCGGGCAGAAGCCGTTGACGCAGGAGTAGTCCTTGTTGCACGACGACTGTTCGATCTGCCGCTTGCGGCCCCAGTCGGTCTCGACCGGGATCACCGACAGGCAGTTGCTGGCCACGCCGCAATCGCCACAGCCTTCGCAGACGCGCTGGTTGATGAAGATGCGCTGCGGCGGATCGACGAGTTCTTTTTTCTTGCGTCGCCGTCGCTTCTCGGCCGCGCAGGTCTGGTCGTAGATCAGCAGCGTCACGCCTTGGACGTCGCGCAGCGTGCGCTGCACCGCATCCATCTCGGCGCGGTCGTGAAAGCTCGTGCCCTTGGGAAACGCGCTTTCGTGGCCGCGGAACTTGCCGATCTCATCGCTCACCACGGCGACGCGCTTCGCACCTTCTGCCTCGACCTGGCGCGCGATCTCGGGCACGCTGATCTGCCCGTCCACCGGCTGGCCGCCGGTCATCGCGACGGCGTCGTTGTAGAGCAGCTTGTAGGTGATGTTCGTCTTCGCCGCGATCGCTTGGCGGATGGCGAGCAGGCCCGAATGAAAGTACGTGCCGTCGCCCAGGTTCTGGAAGACATGCGTTTCCGTCGTGAAGCGCGAGTGCGCGGCCCAGTCCACGCCTTCGGCGCCCATCTGGATCAGCCCGCCCGTCTCGCGCTCCATCCAGCTCGCCATGAAGTGGCAGCCGATGCCGGCCAGCGCGCGCGAGCCTTCGGGCACCTTGGTGCTCGTGTTGTGCGGGCAGCCCGAGCAGAAGTAGGGCTGGCGCTTGACGGCGTCGGCGTCGTTCGACAACAGCGACGGCATCGTGAAATCGACGACGAGCTGGCGCCGGTCTAGCGCCGGGTTCAGGCGCGCCAGCCACTCGGCGACGACGGCCATGATGCGCGACGGTCGCAGCTCGCCGAGCGCCGACAGCAGCGGCTTGCCTTCCGAGTTGGTCTTGCCTGCAATGCGCGGCCGCTGCTCGTTCGGCACCGCATACAGCAAATCCTTGATCTGCCGTTCGACGACGGGCGCCTTTTCTTCGATGACGAGGATCTCTTCCAGGCCGTTGACGAAGTCGAGCATGCGCGTCGGCTCGAGCGGGAAGACGAGGCCGACCTTGTAGACGCGCACACCGGCGGCGGCGAGCGCGTTCGGGTCGAGCGCGAGCCGGCGCAGCACTTCCATGAAATCGAAGTGCGCCTTGCCGACGGTGACGATGCCCAGCGTCGCCCGTGGGCTCGACACGATGTGCTTGTCGAGCGAGTTGATGCGTGCGAACGCGCGCACCGCGTCGAGCTTCGATGCGAGGCGCGCTTCCAGCTCGAGTGACGGCAGGTCAACGCTGCGCACGTGCAGCGGCTGCGCAGGCGCAAAGTCCACCGGCAACGTGAAGTCCAGCGGCACCGCATCGAGGTCCACCGTCATGCCCGACTCGACCACTTCGCTGATCGCCTTGAACCCCCCGGAAAAGCGCGACAACGCCCAGCCGTACAACCCGAACTCCAGGTACTCGGCGACGTTGCCCGGGTGCAGCACCGGCATGCTCCAGGCCTGCATCGCCAGGTCGCTCTGGTGCGGCATCGACGAGCTGACGCAACCGTGGTCGTCACCGGCAATCACTAGCACGCCGCCTTGCGAAGACGAGCCGTAGACGTTGCCGTGCTTGAGTGCATCGCCGGAGCGATCGACGCCGGGGCCTTTGCCGTACCACATCGCCGCGACGCCATTCACCGTGCGCTTCGGGTCGAGCGCCACGCGCTGCGTGCCCAGGCAGGCGGTGGCGGCGAGGTCTTCGTTGATCGCGGGCAGGAATTGCACGCCGGCGGCGTCGAGCAACTTCTGCGCCTTCCACAACTGCTGATCAACCATGCCCAGCGGCGAGCCGCGGTAGCCGGAGACGAAGCCGGCGGTCTTCAGGCCGGCAGCATCGTCGGCGCGGCGCTGCATCAACAGCAGGCGCACGAGGGCTTGCGTGCCGGTGAGAAAGACGGCGCCGGTGGTGGCGACGAGGTTGTCCTGCAGACGGTAGTCGCGCAGAGGTTGCATGGCTCGACCTTGTGGGTTCGCAGCGATGGTAGGCCGGTTTGGCAACCGTAGAATCTGAAGTGACGTTAACGTCAATCAGCGTCCCACGGAGACAAGATGCCCACGTTGGCCAGCAAGCTCAACCCGCGCTCCGAAGACTTCAAGGCCAACGCGGCGGCGATGCGCGCGCTGGTCGATGACCTCAACGCCAAGCTGGAGAAGATCGCGCAAGGCGGCGGCGACGGCCCACGCGCCAAGCACCTGGCGCGCGGCAAGCTGCTGCCACGCGACCGCGTCGAGATGCTGCTCGACCCGGACACGCCGTTTCTCGAAGTGGCGCCGCTGGCCGCCCTCGACATCTACAACAACGACGCGCCAGGCGCGGGCCTGATCGCCGGCATCGGACGCGTGGCCGGCGTCGAGTGCATGGTCGTCTGCAACGACGCCACCGTGAAGGGCGGCACCTACTACCCGATGACGGTCAAGAAGCACCTGCGCGCGCAGGAGAT
>CADEEN010000330.1 GCA_902826345.1 uncultured Burkholderiales bacterium
GGCCGCGTGTGTCTTCAGACGCTGCGCGGCGCGCGGCGGCCTTTGCCGTCGGCGGCCGGGCGCTGCAGATGCGTCAGCGGCAACGCCGCGCCGGCCTTGACCTCGCCGAGCGAGAAGCTGGTGTGGATGTCTTTCACGTTCGGCAGGTTGAGCAGCGTCTCGGTGGCAAAGCGCGAGAAGGCGTCGAGGTCCGTCGCCATGACCTGCAGCTCGAAGGTGCCGTTGCCGCTGATGTAGTGGCAGGCCGTGACCTCGGGCAGGCGGCGGATCGCGTCTTCGAGCAGCTTCGCGGCGCCGCCGGCGTTGCGCTCGGCATCGACGCGCACGAAAGCGAAGACACCGAGGCCGATGCGGCGGCGGTCGATCTCGGCGCGGTAGCCGGTGATGTAGCGCTGCTGCTCCAGCCACTTGACGCGGCGCCAGGTCGGCGCGGCCGACAGGCCGATGCGCGTGGCCAGATCGGCGTTGGACAGGCGCGCGTCGGCTTGCAAGGCGGCGAGGATGGCGACGTCGTAGCGATCGAGCCCCTCGGCGTGCGCCTCGGCCTCGGGCTCAGGCCGTGTCTTCCCCGGTTTTGCGCTTCTGAGCGGCATGGGTTCTTGAATCTAGCATTTGGAGAAACGATCTTGCCCGAAAGCCCCCTCGGCTGGCAAACAAAGAAAACACCTGCCGCTGCAAGAGTTCTAGACTTCGGCGATTGTTCAGTGCCCCCACCACAAAGGCAGCCACGCCGATGAATGCTCCCCTCCCCGAAGCCATCCGCAAGTCGCTCGAACAGGTGTCGCTCGACGACAAGTACACGCTGGGCCACGGCCGCGCTTTCATGAGCGGCGTGCAAGCGCTCGTGAGATTGCCGATGCTGCAACGCGCGCGCGATGTCGAGGCGGGGCTCAACACCGCGGGCTTCGTCAGCGGCTACCGCGGCTCGCCACTCGGCGGCTACGACCAGGCTTTGTGGGCGGCGAAGAAGCATCTGGCGGCGAACCACATCGTCTTCCAGCCGGGCGTCAACGAAGAGTTGGGCGCGACGGCCGTCTGGGGCACGCAGCAGCTCGACCTGTACCCAGAGCAGAAGAACTACGACGGCGTGTTCGGCATCTGGTACGGCAAGGGGCCGGGCGTGGACCGCAGCATCGACGTCTTCAAGCACGCCAACATGGCCGGCACGGCGAAACACGGCGGCGTGATCGCGATCGCGGCCGACGACCATGTCGCCAAGAGCAGCACCGCGCCGCACCAGAGCGACCATGTCTTCAAGGCCGCGGGCTTTCCGACCTTCTTTCCGTCGGACGTGCAGGGCATCCTCGACATGGGCCTGCATGCGTTCGCGATGAGCCGCTACTCGGGCCTGTGGACCGGCATGAAGACGATCCAGGAAGTGGTCGAGTCGTCGTCATCGGTTTATGTCGATCCCGACCGCGTCAAGATCGTGCTGCCGACCGACTTCACGATGCCGCCCGGCGGCCTGCACATCCGCTGGCCCGACGCGCCGCTGGAGCAGGAAGCGCGGTTGATGGACCACAAGTGGTACGCGGCGCTGGCCTATGTGCGCGCGAACAAGCTCAACCACAACGTCATCGAAGGCCCGCGCGACCGCTTCGGCATCATCGCCAGCGGCAAGGCCTACAACGACACGCGCCAGGCGCTGGCCGATCTCGGCCTGGATGACGCGACCTGCCGGGCGGTCGGCATCCGCCTGCACAAGGTCAACGTCGTCTGGCCGCTCGAAGCGACGATCACGCGCGACTTCGCGCTCGGCTTGCAGGAGATCCTGGTCGTCGAAGAAAAGCGCCAGGTCATCGAGTACCAGTTGAAGGAAGAGCTCTACAACTGGCGCGGCGACGTGCGGCCCAACGTGCTCGGCAAGTTCGACGAGCCCGAGGGCGACTCCACGGGCGGCGAGTGGTCGATGCCCAACCCGAGCGACAACTGGCTGCTGCGTGCCAAGGCCGACCTGACGCCGGCGATCATCGCCAAGGCGATCGTCAAGCGGCTGAAGAAGCTCGGCCTCGCACCTTCCGGCAGCGAAGTCGCCGCACGCATGGACCAGCGCATCGCCGTCATCGAGGCACGCGAAAAGTCGCTCGCCGCCACACCGTCCGGCGGCGCCGAGCGCGCGCCGTGGTTCTGCTCCGGCTGCCCGCACAACACGAGCACGCGTGTGCCCGAAGGCTCGCGCGCCGTGGCCGGCATCGGCTGCCACTACATGGCGGTGTGGATGGACCGCAGCACGACCACGTTCTCGCAGATGGGCGGCGAGGGCGTGTCGTGGGTCGGCCAGCAGCCGTTCACGAAGGACAAACACATCTTCGCCAACCTGGGCGACGGCACCTACTTCCACAGCGGCATCCTCGCCATCCGGCAGAGCATCGCTTCGGGCGTGAACATCACCTACAAGCTGCTCTACAACGACGCTGTGGCAATGACCGGCGGGCAGCGCGTGGGCGAGCGGGCCGAAGGTCACACCGTGTTGCAGATCATGAACTCGCTGGTCAGCGAAGGCGTGAAGAAGCTCGTCATCGTCACCGACCAGCCGGAGAAGTACGAGGGCGTGGCGCTGGCCGACGGCGTGACGGTGCACCACCGCGACCAGCTCGACGACATCCAGCGCCAGTTCCGTGAGCTCGAAGCCACGACGGTCATCCTCTACGACCAGACCTGCGCGACGGAGAAGCGCCGCCGGCGCAAGCGCGGCACGATGGCGATTCCCGACAAGCGCGTCGTCATCAACGAGCTGGTCTGCGAAGGCTGCGGCGATTGCGGCGAGCAGAGCAACTGCCTGTCGGTCGAGCCGATCGAAACCGAGTTCGGCCGCAAGCGCCGCATCAACCAGAACAGCTGCAACCTCGACTACTCGTGCGTGAAAGGCTTCTGCCCGAGCTTCGTCACGGTCGAGGGCGGTACGTTGAAGAAGCCGAAGAAGGAAAAGAAAGGCGACTTGTCATCGCTGCCCGCATTGCCCGACCCGGTGCTGCCGGTGGCCGAAGAAGCTTGGGGCATCGTCGTCGGCGGCGTAGGTGGCACGGGCGTCATCACCATCGGCCAGTTGCTCGGCATGGCCGCGCACATGGAAGGCAAGGGCATCGTCACGCAGGACGCGGGCGGCCTGGCGCAGAAAGGCGGCGCGACCTGGAGCCACATCCAGATCGCCAACCGGCCCGAGGCCATCTTCACGACGAAGGTGGATACCGCCAAGGCCGATCTGATCATCGCCTGCGACTCGATCGTCGGCGCGAGCAAATACACGCTGTCTGCCATGCAGGCCGGCCGCACCTACGTGGCGCTGAACACGCACGCCACGCCGACCGCGGCCTTCGTCCACAACGCCGACTGGCAGTTCCCGGCGTCGCAGTGCGAGAGCGCGATCAAGCAGAGCGTCGGCGACGCGCTCGTCGGCGCCTTCGACGCCGAGCAGGCGTTCGTGCAACTGGTCGGCGACGCGATCTACACCAACCCGCTGCTGCTCGGCTACGCGTGGCAGCAGGGCCGCGTGCCGCTCTCGCACGCCTCGCTGATGCGGGCGATGGAGTTGAACGGCGTGCAGATCGACAACAACAAGGCGGCCTTCGAATGGGGCCGTCGCTGCGCGCACGACCTGGCGTCGGTGCAGGCGCTGTTCAAGGCAGCGCAGGTGATCCAGTTCGTCAAGAAACCGTCACTCGACGAGATGCTCGCCAAGCGCGTCGACTTCCTCACCGGCTATCAGAACGCCGTCTATGCCGCCGACTACAAGAGTTATGTCGAGAAGGTGCGCGCGGCCGAGTCCAAGCTCGGCACGACCAAGCTGACTGAAGCCGTTGCGCGCTACCTGTTCAAGCTGATGGCCTACAAGGACGAGTACGAAGTGGCGCGCCTGCACACCGACGCCACGTTCACGCAGAAGATCGCCGACATGTTCGACGGCGACGTGAAGATCGTGCACCACCTCGCACCGCCGGCCATCGCGAAGAAGAACGCCAAGGGCGAACTCATCAAGCAGCCCTTCGGCCCGTGGATGCGCAGCGCGTTCAAGTTACTCGCCAAGATGAAGGGCCTGCGCGGCACGGCGCTCGACCCGTTCGGCCGCAGCGAAGAAAGACAGACCGAGCGCGCGCTGATCGGCGAGTACCGCGCCGCGATCGACGAGCTGCTCGCCACGCTCAGCGCCGACAAGCTGCCGCTGGCCGTGGAGATCGCGCGCATTCCGGAAGACATCCGCGGCTACGGCCATGTGAAAGCGCGGCACCTGAAGGCTGCGCGCGACAAGTGGGCCGCCTTGACCGCACGCTGGCGCGACGGCGCACAAGCCCGCGCCGCGTAAGCCGACGCCCGCGGCGACCCCGCACATCGGGGGCCGGCGCGGCGACTTCCTGCGCCCAGGTCGCCAACAAGTTCACGTTCTTGCGCATACCGGCGCACGAATCCGTCGCGCCGGGCACACAGGCGATGACCGACCCTTTGCTCGGGGGCTGTCGGGACAGGCGACCCCACCACCACACTCCGCTCCCACAAACAACGAAGGCACAGGGAGCCCGCTTCATGCGCAACGCAATCAAGACACTGCTCGCGGTCACGACGATGGCCGTCGCCGGCCTCGCCGCTGCCGCGCCGGTGGCCGGCCAGGGCACTTGGGAAACCACGCTGCAAGCGCGTGACCTCGACAACGACGGCACGGTGGACGCGTATTACGACACCGCGCTCGACATCAGCTGGCTGGCCGACGCCGACGTCATCGGCCAGGTCGATTTCGCCGCCGCCTCGGCCTGGGCCAACGGCCTGGACGTGGCCGGCGTCACCGGCTGGCACCTGCCGACGATCCACATCGACAGCTGCGGCGCCGGCGGCCTCGGCGCCACGTTCTGGAACGGCGGCGGCATCTGCGGCTACAACGTGCAGGCCGACACCTCGGACATGGCGCACCTGTACATGACGACGCTGGCCAACCCGAGTTACTCCGGCTTCACCGACGCTTATGGCA
>CADEEN010000331.1 GCA_902826345.1 uncultured Burkholderiales bacterium
CGCTGGTCGATCAGGCGGTGCACGCGGCGCGCCAGCGCACGCCCGCCGCGGCGGGTTTCATCAACGCCGTGCTGCGCCGCTTCCTGCGCGAGCGCGAGGCGCTGGTGGAGGCGGCGCAGCGCACGCCGGCGGGCCGCTTCAACCATCCGCCGTGGTGGATCGAGCGCTTGAACAATGACTGGCCGGCGCAGTGGCAGCCGATGCTGGCCGAAGCCAACCGCCACCCGCCGATGACGCTGCGCATCAACGCGCGGCGCACCACGGCGGCGGCCTACGTGCAGCGCGTGGCAGGGCAAGCCATCGGCGAGTACAGCGTCGTGCTCGATGAGCCGCAACCGGTGCACGAGCTGCCCGGCTTTGCCGAAGGCGACGTCTCGGTGCAGGACTCTGCCGCGCAATCCGCCGCGCCGCTGCTGCTGGGTGCCGGTCTGCCGCAGGGCGCGCGCGTGCTCGACGCCTGCGCCGCCCCCGGCGGCAAGACCGCGCACCTGCTCGAATTGGCCGACCTCGACGTGCTCGCGCTCGACTCGGATGCCCAACGCCTGACCCGCGTGCAGCAGACGCTCGACCGCCTGCACTTGAAAGCCACGCTGCGCGCCGGCGACGTCCGAGCACCGCAAACCTGGTGGGACGGCCGCCCGTTCGACGCCATCCTGCTCGACGCCCCCTGCAGCGCCTCGGGCATCGTGCGCCGCCATCCGGACATCCGCTGGCTGCGCCGGCCGCAGGACATCGCCGCCTTGGCGCGCCTGCAAGCCGAGATGCTCGATGCGCTGTGGCCATTGCTCGCTCCCGGCGGCCGGCTGCTCTACGCCACCTGTTCGGTCTTCAAAGCCGAGGGACAGGCGCAGATCGACGCTTTTTTGCAACGGCGCGGGCCCGACGAGCCCCGGCTGGACCCCGCCTCGCCCGGCCACCTGCTGCCCCTGCCGGACAATGATCCGGCGCGGCCGACGCCGTCCGCCGACGGCTTCTTCTACGCCCTGTTGCACAAAGACCCCCACCGCTGAATCGAGCCATGCCTTGCGCCGCTGCGGACCGCCACCTCCACGGGCCCCGCGCGCAGCGCGGCCCGCTCGCTGGGCTGTGCCTGTGGACCGCGGCGTTGTTGATGGCCTTGTGGCAGCAGCCGGCGCCCGCGCAGTCGTCCGCGCCGGCGCCGCCGGTTGAAGTGGTCGCCCTGGCGGCCACGCGCAGCGCCGACGCGGTGCTGCTCGACTACCAGTTGCGCGTCGCGCTGCCGCCGCCGGTCGAAGAGGCTGCGCGGCGCGGCGTGCCGCTGTACTTCGTCGCCACGGCCACGTTGTGGAAGCCGCGCTGGTACTGGCGCGACGACCGTCTTGCGCGCGTGCGCCGCGAGTGGCGCCTCACCTACCAGCCGCTGACCTCGAGCTGGCGCGTCAGCCAGGGCGGCCTGGGCCAGAGCCACGCCACGCTCGACGAAGCGATGGCGATGTTCACGCGCAGCAGCGGCTGGCGCATTGCCGACGCCGCGCTGGCCGATGCCGACGGCCGGCACTACGTCGAGTTCGACTGGGTGCTCGACACCTCGCAGCTGCCGCGGCCGCTGCAGATCGGCGTCACCGGCATCGGCGGCGGCAGCGGCTGGGCGCTCGGCGTCGAACGCACGATGAAGCTCGAAGCCGCAGCGGCGGCGCCCGAGACTCGATGAGCAAGAGCGCACGGCCGTTCCGAAGCGAGTGCTCCGCCCCTCGCGGAGGGGTCGCGCGCAGCGCGGGGGTGCCCCATTGAGCAAGAAATCGGCTGCGCGCTGGAGCGCGCTCGTCGCCGCCACGGCGTTCGTCGGCGTCGGCCTCGTGCTGCTGTTCGTGCTCTCGCTGACCGGCGAGCGCGGCAGCTTCGTCGAGCGCCACATCGAAGCGCTGCTGTGGCTGAACATCGCCGTGGCCGCGCTGCTGGTGCTGGTCATCCTGCTGGCCGCGCTGCGGCTGGCGATCCGCACGCGGCAACGCAAGTTCGGCAGCCTCTTGCTGATCAAGCTGGCCGGCATCTTCGCCCTCGTCGGCGTGCTGCCGGGCGTGCTGATCTACACCGTCAGCGTGCAGTTCGTCTCGCGCAGCATCGAAGTCTGGTTCGACGCGCGCGTGCAGAACGCGCTCGACGCCGGCATCGACCTCGGCCGCGGCACGCTCGACTCGCTCGTCACCGACCTCGGCGCCAAGACCCGCACCGCGGCCGACCGCATGGCCGAATCGCGCAGCGCGCCGACGCCGCTGTCGCTCGAGCGCGTGCGCGAGCAGTTGTCGGCGCAGGAGGTGGTGCTGGTCGGCGGCGCCGGGCAGATCCTGCTCACCGCCAGCGGCGGCACCGGGATCGCGCCCAACATCTCGCCGGAGCGGCCGAGCACGGCGCTGCTGCGCCAGGCGCGCAGCCAGCGCGTGGTCAGCCAGATCGAAGGCCTCGACGACGAGAACGTGGCCAACGCCGTGCAGCGAGCGCGCGTGCGCGCGATCGCGCGCCTGCCGGCGACCGACCTCGCCTTCGGCAGCGAAGACCGCTTCCTGCTCGTCGTGCAGCCGATCTCGCCGGCCGTGGCCGGCAATGCGCTGGCGGTGCAGAGCGCCTACCGCGAGTACCAGCAGCGCGCGCTGGCACGCGACGGCCTGCGCCGCATGTACCTGGGCACGTTGACGCTCGCGCTCGTGCTCGCCGTCTTCGGCGCGGTGCTCTTGGCCGCCGTGCTCGGCACGCAACTGGCGCGGCCGCTGCTGCTGCTCGCCGAGGGCGTGAAGCAGGTGGCGGCGGGTGACCTCGGCGCCAAGCCGGTGAGCACGTCTCGCGATGAGATCGGCGGCCTGACGCGCAGCTTTGCCGACATGACCGAGCAACTCGGCCACGCGCGCGAGGAAGTGCAGCGCGGCGTGGCGCAACTGGAGAGCGCCCGCACGCATTTGCAAACCATCCTCGACAGCCTGACAGCCGGCGTCATCGTCTTCGACGCCGAGCGCCGCATCGACACCGTCAACCCCGGCGCCACGCGCATCTTGAAAGCACCGCTGTCGGCGTTTCGCGGCCGCGAGTTGAAGGAAGTGCCGGGCATGGAAGACTTTGCGCAGGCGGTCTGGCAGCGCTTCGAGCTGCACCGCGCCAGCCCCGAAGCCGGCGAGCGCGATCATTGGCAGGACGCGTTCGATTTGCCCGCGCCGGGATCGAGCGCCACCAGCCGCGCCACCGATGCCGAAACGTTGTCGCTGCTGATCCGCGGCGCGACGCTGCCGGCTGACGCGCGCCTGCTGGTCTTCGACGACATCAGCGAAGTCGTCTCGGCGCAGCGCCAGGCGGCGTGGAGCGAAGTCGCGCGGCGCCTGGCGCATGAGATCAAAAACCCGCTGACGCCGATCCAGCTTTCGGCCGAGCGCCTGCAGATGAAGCTCGAACGCAAGCTCGCCGGTGACGAGGCTGTGCTGCTGCAGCGCTCGGTGGCGACGATCGTTTCGCAGGTCGATGCGATGAAGCGCCTGGTCAACGAGTTCCGCGACTACGCCCGCCTGCCGGCGGCGCAGTTGACGGCGCTCGACCTCAACGCACTCGTCGTGCAGGTGCTGGCGCTGTACGGCGACGCCGCCGATCGCGGGCGTCTGGCGGCCGCATGCGCAGCGAACCTGCCGACGATCCAGGGCGATCCGGCGCAACTGCGCCAGGTCATCCACAACCTGGTGCAGAACGCGCTCGACGCCGTCGCCGAGCGCCCCGACGGCCGCGTGCAGGTCTCAACCGAACTCGTGCGCGGCGACAAGGGCGACGCGCGTGCGGTCCGGCTGGCGGTGCAGGACAACGGCCCCGGCTTTGCCGAGAAGGTGTTGAAGCGCGCCTTCGAGCCCTACGTCACCACCAAGAGCAAAGGCACCGGCCTCGGCCTCGCGGTGGTGAAGAAAATCGCCGATGAACATGGTGCGCGGCTGCGCGCGGGCAACCTGGCGGCTGCTGAAGGGGCTCCGGTGAGAGGGGCGCGGGTGTCGTTATCATTCGCCCTCCCTGCGGATGCCCCGAAGGCCGCAGCACCGACATGACCTACGCACACGCTCGCAACGCCCCCTGCTGACATGGCCACGATCCTTGTCGTTGACGACGAAGTCGGCATCCGCGCGCTGCTCTCGGAAATCCTGACCGACGAGGGCCATGCGATCGAGATGGCCGAGAACGCCGCGCAGGCCCGCGCCGCACGCGAGCGCCTGCGCCCGGACCTGGTGCTGCTCGACATCTGGATGCCCGACGTGGACGGCATCAGCCTGTTGAAGGAGTGGGGCGCCGGCGGCCTGCTGACGATGCCGGTGGTGATGATGAGCGGCCACGGCACCATCGACACGGCCGTCGAGGCCACCAAGTTCGGCGCCATGGCCTTCCTCGAAAAACCGATCACGCTGCAGAAGCTGCTGCGCGCGGTGGACCAGGCGCTGGCCAAACCCTCGCCTTCGTCGACGTTGTCTGCGCGCGCACCGGGGACGGCGCCGCTGTCGATGGCGCCCTCGCTGGCCAGCGCGCCGCCGATGCACGGCGGCCTGCTCGGCGGGTCGCGCAGCCCGTTGCATCAACAGGGGCTGCAACAGCACGCTGGCGCCATCGACTTCGGCTATGCAACGACCAGCGAAAGCGTCGCCGCGCTGCACATGGCCGCCGTGCCCGCGGGCCCGCAAAGCCAGCAGAGCTTCGAACTCGACCGCCCGCTGCGCGAAGCGCGCGACGCTTTCGAGAAGAGTTATTTCGAGTTCCATCTCGCCAAGGAAAACGGCTCGATGACCCGCGTCGCCGAAAAGACCGGCCTCGAGCGCACGCACCTGTACCGCAAGTTGAAGCAGCTCGGTGTCGACCTGACGCGCAACAAGCGCGGCGTCGGCGGCTGACAGCTCGGCCGCTATACTTCGCGTCCTTCCAAGGCCTGGTAGCTCAGTTGGTAGAGCAGCGGATTGAAAATCCGCGTGTCGGTGGTTCGATT
>CADEEN010000332.1 GCA_902826345.1 uncultured Burkholderiales bacterium
GAAGGTGTACACCGCAACGTCCTTGACGTTGGACAGATCCTTCTCCAAGCGCCTGCAATAGCCGCAGTTCGGATCCGCGAACACGACCAGCTTGCGCGCGCCGCTGCCTTGCTTCCAGACGATCGCATCCTTCAGCGGCAGGGCTGCGAAATCGAACGCGGTGAGCTTGTTGATCCGTGCCTGCGTGAGGTCGGTACGCGTGCGCGTGTCGAGAATGCTGCCCTGGATGAGATGGTTGCCCTGCTCGTCGACATAGAAGATTTCGTTACCGACACGTACTTCGTACAAGCCCGCGATCGGTGTCTTCGCCACCTCGTCGATCTTCTTCAGTTCGGGCAGCCGATCGGCAAGGTTCTGGCGAATGATCGCCTCCTGCGCAATGGCCGGGGTGCCGAGGAGCAGAGCTGCCGCCCACGGGAGAGCGGCTCGAACGAAGGCGTTCTTCATGTCAGCCCTTTCTGGCCGCTCACGCCGGCCAACGAGCACCGCGGCAACAAGCGAATTGTCGCTGTGCACTAGAGTCAGCGGCAACTTGCAAAGTTCCGGGGACCTTTCGAGGTCGGCGCAGGCGCCAAAGTAGTGACCCTGGGGCGCGGTCGTAGTCGACAGTTGGTTCCGACGTCTCGCACTGGCGGGTGGTGTACTCAATGCTCACTTGCGGCGAGGGCACTCGTCGAGCAGGAACTCAAGAGAGCCGGCGCGCCGTGAGCGCGGTGGCGCTTCACGACTCGAGTTGAGTCAACTCGTTTTGGGTCTGTGCGCCACGCGCCAGCGTCGGCGCACCGCCAGCGTGGCAAGAACAGCGCCGGCAAGTACGAGCCCGAAGGCAGTGACCGACGCCACACGCAGCAGCGTGCCATTGAAGTCCTCGCCTCCTGTGTAGTCCATGATGTGCAGCCGCCAGAAAAAGTCGTACCAGACCCAGGACTCGTTGCGAGAGGTGATGAACTCGCCAGTCGTTCCGCTCAGATAGATGCGGGTCGCGAGCCTGTCATCGAAGCTGACACGCCAGACATCGCCGCGGCCACCGGTTTCGTCGACGATGGCAAGACGCCGTGGCACAGTCGCCATGCGCTCCACCGCCGTCATGACGGCTTGGCCCTGGTAGAGGCTTGCAGCGAATCGTCGCAAGGCCGTCTCGTCGGGTGGCGTCCACGCGGCGCCGTCGGCGGGCACGATGACGGGGTCGCGGCCCGACCCGAAGCTCACGCGCAGCGCCGGCCCTTGCGGCGTGGCCACCGCCGCGACCGCCACGACGTCGCCGCGCTGTGCCGCCGCCTGAAGTGTCGGCGCCGCGCGTTCGACCCATCCCGCCGGAAGCACGACCACGGGCGGCTTGACGGTGTCGCCACCCTTGACCCATGCGTTGAACGGCACCAGCGAGAAGACGACGCCGCCGGCGACCCAGACCAGCACCTGCAGGCCGATCAGCCATCCCAACCAGCGGTGGATTCGAAACGTGGTGGCGGAGAGGGTCACGGTTGTGTCAGCGAGGATTTTGTGAGTTGGATTGATTCTCGCGTGAGTACCGCCGATGCATGGCCCGGCGGCTCAGTGACGGTTGTGTGGTGCGTGGACGGCCCGCGTCCAGGCCATCAGCTCGACGTGCGCAGTGGGCTCGCTGCGCGGCTTGCCCCGCGTTGCCAAGGGCTTGGCGCTTGACTTTCGTATCGGCTTCGCACCGACGGCACCTGGCTCGGGGGCCTCGGTGCTGCTCACGGCCAGCTCTTCCAGGATCGCGCAATGCGGGTTGTCGTCGCCGTGGCATGAACTCAGCAACTGCTTCAGCGCGCGCTGCATTTCGAGCATCTCGCGCATCTTCTCTTCGAGCGCGTCGAGGTGGCCTTGCGCGAGAGCCTTCACCTGCCGGCTGGCACGGCGACGGTTGCTCCACAGCCCCAGCAGGTCGGCAATCTGCTCCATGGAGAAGCCGAGTCGGCGCGACTGGCGGATGAAGTGAAGGATCGAGACATCGCGCTCCGTGTACTGGCGGTAGCCTGAACCGGTCCGGGCCGCTGCGGGTACGAGGCCGATCTGCTCGTAGTGCCGGATCATCTTGGCGGAGATTCCCGCTGCGTCCGCGGCCTCACCGATGTTCATGAGTCGTGTCATAGAGCCTCCAGTCGGGCAAAGCGGTCATCGCAGTGTCAAGCTTGCCACGGTGGCAAGGTCAAGCCTGCGACAACAGGTGGGCGATGGGAGAAGGGCAATGACGGTGGCGATTGCGAAGGAAGTGACAAATTGCTGCGCTCTCGGGTGAACTTCCGCAACTTGATCAGGTCGATGCACGGGCGCGTGACGAGTTGTCACCCCGCGCCGACCCCACGACCTTCGAAACCCACGAACTTCGGCTAAAGTCTTTGCATGCGGTTTTCCGTGCGTTCACTGTTGATCTGGCTGATGGTTCTGGCGGTGCCAGTCCAGGCCATCGCCGCGTCCGGCATGCAGCACTGCGGCCCGGCTCACCAGTTGATGCAGGCCGGTCTGACGGCTGCTTCGTCGGCGGACGAGCACGATCAGGCGCAGGACGGCGCTCCGCATGAGCATGCCCAGGCCGTCACGGTTTCGGACGTTCAGCAAACTGCCGACGACGTCTCGAACGCAACCCTGACAGCGGGAGCCTTGGCTAACGACTACACCTGCAGCGCCTGCGCCAACTGCTGTTCTGCTGTTGGCCTGCCGTCGGCTGTGGTTCGCCTTCCTGAGCCACCCATTGCGGCTCATGCCTCGGCACTTCCCGCGGCGGCACTCTTCTCCTTCGTCCCTGGCGGCCTCGACCGCCCGCCCCGCACCTTCCTCGCCTGAGGAGCCAGCGGCTTCTCCGTTCACGTGCCGCCAGCAGGCGCCGTGACCGGGCGAAGACGTGAGAGCTTCCTCCGACTCCGTCGATCGTCCGCTCGTTGCGGACGACACCTTCGATGTGTCCACGCGAGGACTTGATGAACCGAACCACACACCTCGGGTTTGCCGTGGCGGCAGGCTTGGCCGTTAGCGCCACCGTCCATGCCCAGAGCGCGCCAAAGCCCGCCAGACCCGATCCACTGAATCCAAGCGCCGTTGTGCCGGCCGCAATCTATGCCTAGCCGCTGGCGCGCTACCGGCCCGCAGGGGACGTCAAGGTTGGCTCCTGGCGAGAAGCCAACGACACCGTCACGCGCATCGGCGGCTGGCGTGTCTATGCCCGCGAAGCGGCCCAACCTGAGTCCGCGGCGTCGGCGCCGGGTTCGAGCCCCGCACCGGCCCGCCGGCCATGAGGGCTTCAGCCATGGCAACCCTGGTCTCCACCCAGCGCAGCGCTGCTCCCCGACGCGGTGGCGTGCGGCTGCTGGTCGCGGCCGCCGCTGCCGTGCTGCTTGCGGGCTGTGCCTCGTTCAGCCCCGACGGCGGCTTCTCGGCGGTCGAGCAAGCCGCCAAGGATCGCCTCGGCAAGGATGTGCGCTGGGCGCGCACCGAGAGTGACCAGGCCACGATCGATCAACGCGTCGGCGAGTTGCTCGGCAAGCCCTTGTCGATCGATGACGCGGTGCAGCTCGCGCTCCTCAACAACAAGGGGTTGCAGGCATCGTTCCAGGACCTCGGCATCACGGAGGCCGAGCTGGTACAGGCAGGCAGGCTTCCCAACCCCGGCTTCAGCTTCGGGCGCCTGACCAAGGGCGATGAGATCGAGCTCGAGCGCGGCTTGCACTTGAACCTGGCGCGCTTGCTGGCAATGCCGCTGGTGCGGCAGGTCGAGGCGCGCCGGTTCGCGCAGGCGCAAGGCATGGCCGCCATGAGCGTGCTGTCGCTGGCGGCGGACACGCGCAAGGCCTGGGTCCAAGCCGTGGCCGCCGAGGAGTCGGTGCGCTACAGCGCCAAGGTGATGCAGGCGGCAGAGGCGAGTGCCGAGCTGGCGCGGCGCATGGCGCAGGCCGGCAACTTCAACAAGCTGCAACAGGCGCGTGAGCAGTCGTTCTACGCCGACGCGGCGCTGAACCACGCCAAGACACAACAGGTGCAGTGGTCCACCCGCGAACGCTTGACCCGTTTGCTCGGGTTGTGGGGTTCCCAGACGGGCTATCGGCTGCCCGAGCGGCTGCCCGACCTGCCACCCAGCCCGAAGGAGTTGCCCGACGTCGAGCGGCTGGCCCTGTCGCAACGCCTCGACGTGCAGGGGGCTCGGCTCGCCACCGAGCAGATGGCCCGCAACCTGGGCCTGACGCGCACGACGAGGTTCATCAACGTGCTCGAACTCGGGTTGGTGCGCAACAGCTCGAACGAAGCGCCGACGCAGAAGGGCTGGGAGATCGGCTTCGAGATTCCGCTCTTCGACTGGGGCGGTGCTCGTGTGGCCAAGGCGGAGGGGATCTACATGCAGGCCGTCCATCGCGCGGCCGAGACGGCGATCAACGCGCGCTCGGAAGTGCGCGAAGCGTACGGTGCCTACCGCTCGTCCTGGGATGTCGCGAAGCACCATCGCGACGAGATCGTGCCGCTGAGGCAGCGCATCGCCGAGGAGAACGTGCTGCGCTACAACGGCATGCTCATCGGCGTATTCGAGTTGCTGGCCGACGCGCGTTCGCAGATCGCCGGCGTCAATGCGGCGATCGACGCCTTGCGCGACTTCTGGATCGCGCAGGCCGATCTCGACATGGCCCTCGTCGGCAAGCCGAACCTGGCTGCCGCATCCGCCCTCACCGCCACGGCCGCCGAGTCCGGCGGCGCCGGCCACTGAACCCGAAGGATCACACGATGGTTTCCCGACGCAATTTTCTCGGCAGTGCCGGTGCTGTCACCGCTGCCGTGAGCGCCGCCGCGGTCAGCAAGGTGGCCATGGCCGCGTTGCCCGAACCGGTCATCCAGACCAAGCCCGACACCATGCCGCCACTCGTACCCAACACGGGTCGGCCCTACAACCCGGTGGTCACGCTCAACGGCTGGACGCTGCCCTGGCGCATGAACAACGGCGTCAAGG
>CADEEN010000333.1 GCA_902826345.1 uncultured Burkholderiales bacterium
GTGGAAGCGGTGATCGACAACTACCGCGAACAGCGCGCGCCGCAGGAGCGCTTCATCGACACCGTGCGCCGCATCGGCGTCGAGCCGTTCAAGGCGTCGACGCAGGCGGTGCGCCGCAGCACCGCCGCCGCGCATTAAGTGAGGCACGCATGAAATTCATCGACCTGCACCGGGATCCGTGGCGCGCGCTGGCGGGCGACGACGGCCCGCCCGTGAGCATCACGCCGACGCCGCATCTGTTGCTCGACCTGGCGCAATGGCACGCCGCGCGCGCGTCGTGGCCGGCGGGGATGGCGGCGGGCGTGAGGCTGACCAACGACCAGGACGTCGAAGACATTGCCGCCGACCTGCCTCGCCTGTCGTTGATCGCGCTGCACTTTCCGAAGTGGGTCGATGGCCGCTCCTATTCGCAGGCGCGCCTGCTGCGCTCGCGTTACCACTTTGGCGGCGAGGTCCGCGCCACCGGCGACGTGCTCGTCGACATGATGCCGCTGCTCGAACGCACCGGCTTCGATGCCGTGGTGCTGCGCCACGACCAGTCGATCGACGCGGCAGAACGCGCGCTCGGCTTCTTCCCTGGCCACTACCAGGGCGATGTGCGCGACAACCGGCCGCTGTTCGCGATGCCGCCGGGCACGGCCGATGAACTGGCGCGCAAAGCCGTGCGCGAGTTCGTCAACGATGGAGCGTCGATATGAGCGCGACCGAGTTGCACGCCCGCGCCCTGCCTGGCTTCGACGAGCGTGTGGCGCAGACGCTGGCGCTGCTGCGCAAGGCCGCGCGCGTGCACGCCGGCCGCATCGTGCAGGCAACGAGCCTGGGCGCTGAAGACATGGTGCTGACCGACCTGATCGCACGCCACGCGCTGCCGATCACGCTGGCCACGCTCGACACGGGCAAGCTGCACGACGAAACGCTGGCGCTGATCTCGCGCATCGAAGCGCACTACGGCTTGAAGGTGCAGGTGTTCCACCCCACGCACACCGCGGTGGTGCAGTTCGTCGCCAGGCATGGCGAGCGTGCGATGTTCGACAGCATCGAGCTGCGCAAGGCCTGCTGTGGCATTCGCAAGCTCGAGCCGCTGTCGCGCCTGCTCGAAGGCCAGGGCGCCTGGGTCACGGGGCTGCGCCGCGAGCAATCGTCGCAGCGCGCCGAGGTTTCGCCGTACGAGATCGAAGACACCGGCCGCGTCAAGTTCAACCCGCTCGCAGACTGGGCTTTAGCCGACGTCTGGCACTACATCGCCACGCACGACGTGCCCTACAACGCGCTGCACGACCAGTTCTATCCGAGCATCGGCTGCGCGCCGTGCACGCGCGCGATCGCGCTCGGCGAGGACTTCCGCGCCGGGCGTTGGTGGTGGGAGGACGAGTCGGCCAAGGAGTGCGGCTTGCACGTCAAACAAGGAGTCACGACATGAACGCACGCACCTCGATCGAGCAATTGCTGCCGTCGCTCGACCAGCAGCACCTCGATCACCTCGAAGAAGAAGCGATTTTCATCCTGCGCGAAGTCGCGGCCACGTTCGAGCGCCCCGCCCTGCTGTTCTCCGGCGGCAAGGATTCGTGTGTCGTGCTGAGGCTGGCCGAAAAGGCGTTCAAGCAACGCAACGCGCAGGGCGTGTACGAGGGCCGACTGCCCTTCCCGCTGTTGCACGTGGACACCGGCCACAACTTCCCCGAAGTGATCACCTTTCGCGACCAGCGCGTGCGGGAGATGGGCGAGCGACTGGTCGTCGGCCACCTCGAAGACTCGATCGCACGCGGCACGATCCGCCTGGCGCACCCGCTCGAATCGCGCAACGGCCACCAGACGGTGACGCTGCTCGAAGCAATCGAAGAGCACCGCTTCGACGCGCTGATCGGCGGCGCGCGGCGCGACGAAGAAAAAGCACGCGCCAAGGAGCGCATCTTCAGCCACCGCGACAGCTTCGGCCAGTGGCAGCCGAAGGAACAACGGCCCGAGCTGTGGACACTGTTCAACACACGCCATCGCCCGGGCGAGCACTTCCGCGCCTTCCCGATCAGCAACTGGACCGAGCTCGACGTCTGGCTCTACATCGCCCGCGAGAACATCCCGCTGCCCAGCCTGTACTACACCCACGAGCGCCAGGTGATCCGCCGCAAAGGCCTGCTGGTGCCGCTGACCGAGGTGACGCCGCCCGAGGCCGGCGAGACGGTCGAGACCGCCCGGGTGCGCTTCCGTACCGTCGGCGACATGACCTGCACCTGCCCGGTCGAGAGCGACGCCGCCGACGCGAACGACATCGTCGCCGAGACGCTGACCGTGACCGTCAGCGAGCGCGGCGCCACGCGCATGGACGACCGCACCTCGGACGCTTCGATGGAGCGGCGCAAGAAGGAAGGCTATTTCTGATGAGTCTCGACGAGCTGCAACACCGCGCCCTGCGCTTCCTGACCGCAGGCAGCGTCGACGACGGCAAGAGCACGCTGATCGGCCGCCTGCTGTTCGACAGCCGCGCGATCCTGGCCGACCAGCTCGACGCGCTGGAGAAGCGCGCCGCCGGCGGCACGGTCGACCTGTCGCTGCTGACCGACGGCCTGGAGGCCGAGCGCGAACAGGGCATCACCATCGACGTGGCCTACCGCTACTTCGCCACCCGCCAGCGCAAGTTCATCATCGCCGACGCGCCGGGCCACGAGCAGTACACGCGCAACATGGTCACCGCCGCAGCAGGTAGCGACGCGGCCGTGGTGCTGGTCGATGTGACCAAGCTCGATTGGCAGACGAAGCCGGTGGCGCTGCTGCCGCAAACGCGCCGCCATGCGCTGTTGGCCAAGCTGCTGCGCGTGCCAAGCATCGTCTTCGCCGTCAACAAGCTCGACGCGATCGCCGAGCCCGGCGCGGCGTTCAGCGCGGTGCGCGAGGCGCTCGATGCCTTTGCCGCGGAAGCCGGCATCGACGCCGCGGCGATCGTGCCGGTGTCGGCCTTGCGCGGCGACAACGTGACGCGCTCGCTCGACGTGCCGTGGTACGGCGGCCCGTCGCTGCTGCAAGTGCTGGAGAGCCTGCCGACCGCGAACGAGGCTCGCGACGGCGCGCTCGGATTGCCGGTGCAGTACGTCGCCCGCGAAGGCGACGGCACCGGCCACGCGCCGCGCGTCTTCTGGGGCCGCATCGCGCAGGGCGCCGTGAAGGCCGGCGACGCGGTGCAGGTGGTTCCCAGCGGCGAGACCGCGGTTGTTGCACAGGTGCGCCGTGCCGGCAGCACCGTGGCGCGCGCCACCGCCGGCGAGAGCGCCGGCATCGTGCTCGACCGCCAACTCGACATCTCGCGCGGCGACTGGATCGGCGCGCCTGATTCGCTGCTGGCCACGCAGCGCTTCACCGCCACCCTCGCCTGGCTCGACACCGACCGTGCCACGCTCGGCCGCAAGTACCTGCTGCGCCACGGCAACCGCTGGGTGCAGGGGCGCATCGTTTCGGTCGATCAGGTGCTGGACATCCACACGCTGGCGCCCGGCGCGGCGCATGAGTTGGCCGTCAACGAGATCGGCAAGGTCACCATCGAGCTGCAGCAACCGTTGCCGCTGCGGCGCTACGCCGACAACCGCGTCGGCGGCGCGCTGATCGTCGTCGATCCGTCGACGCACCGCACGAGCGGCGCGCTGTTGGTGGAGAGCACGAAGTGAAACCAGTCGTCTTCATCGGCGCTGGCCCCGGCGCAGCGGATCTGATAACCATGCGCGGCGCGCAGCGCCTGGCGCGTGCAGAGATCGTGCTGCACGACGCCCTCACCGACCCCGCCTTGCGCAAGCTCGCGCCGCAGGCGACTTGGATCGACGTCGGCAAGCGCGGCTTTTGCGATTCCACGGGCCAGGCCCGCATCAATGCGCTGCTCGTCAGGCATGCGCTCGAAGGCCGCGCGGTGGTGCGCTTGAAGGGCGGCGACCCGAGCGTCTTCGGCCGCCTCGAAGAAGAGCTTCGAGCGCTGGCCGAGGCCGACATCGAATGCGAGGTCGTGCCCGGCGTGACCGCAGCGATCGCTGCGGCTGCCGCGACGCAACGCCCGCTGACGCGCCGTGGCAGCGGACGCAGCGTGGCGTTGACGACCGCGATGACGCGCGAAGGCGACCTGCAAGCCGGCCGCAGCGCCGACACCGAAGTCTTCTACATGGCCGGCCGCCAACTCGGCGCGCTGTCGCGCCGCTTGATCGACGTGGGCTGGACAGCCGACACGCCGGTACTCGTCGTCTCGCGCGCCGGCTGGCCCGACCAACTCGCCAGCGACCACCGCGTGGCCACGCTGGCCGAAGCGGCGCTGCTGCACAGCGGCCGGCCGACGGTGGTGACGGTGGGCGTGGGTGCAACGGCGGTGGCCCGCGCGCAGCGCCTTAAACTGGCGGTCTCCGAATCGCTCGCCGCCACGTCATGACCCACGTCGTTCTCGAATCCTGCATCCGCTGCAAATACACCGATTGCGTCGATGTCTGCCCCGTCGATTGTTTTCGCGAGGGGCCGAACATGCTCGTCATCGACCCCGACGAGTGCATCGACTGCGCGGTCTGCATCCCCGAGTGCCCGGTCAACGCCATCCTGCCGGAAGAGGACGTGCCGCAGGATCAGATGAAGTTCATCCCGATCAATGCCGAACTGGCCAAGAAGTGGCCGAGCATCACCAAACGAAAAACCGCGCCGGCCGATGCCGACGAATGGAAAGACAAGAAGGACAAGCTCGATCAACTGATCCGTTGATGCCCGGCTTGCTGTTGAAATGAGTCAAGTGATCGAAACCGACGCGGTCATCGTCGGCGCCGGCCCGGTCGGGCTGTTCCAGGTTTTCGAGCTCGGCCTGCTCGAGATCAAGTGCCACATCATCGACTCGCTCGCCTACCCCGGCGGGCAGTGCATCGAGCTCTACCCGGACAAGCCGATCTACGACATCCCGGCCGTGCCGGTGTGCACCGGCAAGGAGCTGA
>CADEEN010000334.1 GCA_902826345.1 uncultured Burkholderiales bacterium
GTTGGCGCACAGGTTCATCACCACCTGGTGGATCTGCGTCGCATCGCCGAGCACGCCGGCATCGCCCGCGGCGAGCCTGCGACGCAGCGTCACGCCCGGCGGCAGCGACGCGGCCACCGCGTCGAGCGCTTCGTCGACCACCGACTGCACGTGCACCGGCACGCGCTCGCCCATGCCGCTGCGCGAGAAGGCGAGGATGCGCTCGACCAGCGACTTGGCGCGGTGGCCGGCCGCGATCGAGGCGTCGATGTGACGGCGCATTGGCGTGCCCTCGGGCGCGCCCTTCTGCGCCAGCTCGCCGTAGCCGAGGATGGCCGAGAGGATGTTGTTGAAGTCGTGCGCGATGCCGCCGGCCAGCGTGCCGATGGCTTCGAGCTTCTGCGCCTGGCGCAGCTGCTGCTCGAGGCGCTCGCGCGCGTCGTCCGCCTGCTTGCGCTCGGTGATGTCGATCATGACGCCGGCGACGCGCGAGCCCTGCCCGTGCGGCCCCGGGAAGCGCTGCGCGCGATTGAGGATCCAGCGCACGCTGCCGTCCGGCAGCACGATGCGGCACTCGTAGTCGTGGCGCGCGCCGTCGCTGCGGGTGTGGGCCTCGATCAACCGCAGCACGCGCTCGCGGTCGTCGGGGTGGAGCGTGATGCGCGCCATGAACTCGGCGCGCGAGGCGATGGCCGTGTCCGCCGGCAGGCCGAACAGGGCCTTGGCGGTGGCCGAGACGAACAGGCTGTCGTCGGCCTCGTTCCAGACCCAGTGGCCGCCGCGCCAGCCGGCCATCGCCAGCGCGTAGCGTTCCTCGCTCTCGCGCAGCGCTTCCTCGGTGCGCTTGCGCATGTCGATGTCGCTGGCCGAGCCGGCCATGCGCAGCGGCTTGCCGGCGGCGTCGCGCATGCAGCGGCCGTGGATGTGCACCCATCGCCAGCCATCACCGTGTCGCACGCGAAAGTCGCCTTCATAGGCGTCCTTGCGGCCGGCCAGGTGGTCTTCGATCGCGGCGTCGCGGCGCGCCACGTCGTCCGGGTGCAGGCGGCCCGCCATCTCGGCGTACCAGGCGTCGAGCGGCTGCACGTCGGGGCCAGGCGGCAGGCCGGTGATCTCGCGCCCGCGCTGCGAGCCGAAGGCCAGGCCCTTGACGTAGTCCCACTCCCAGATGCCGTCGTCGGAGCCGGCCACCGCGGTCGCGAAGCGCTGTTCGCTCTCGCGCAGCGCTTCGTCGGCGCGCTTGCGCTGCGTCACGTCCACCGTCGAGCCGGCAAGGCGCAAAGGCTTGCCGCCGGCATCGCGAAAGCACTGCGCGCGCGTGTGCATCCAGCGCACTTCGGCGCTGCCGTCAGCCGCCGACAGCACGATGCGGAACTCGTGGTCCAGCCGCGGCGTGCGCCCGGCTACATGCTCGCTGCGGTTGTGCTGCACGCGCTCGCGGTCGTTGGGGTGCAGCGGCAGGCGCGCGAAGTAGTCGTCGTCGGCCAGGGTCTGCGCGCCGCCGTCGAGGCCGAACAGCTCGGCCTGCTTGGCCGAGACGTAGATCTGCCGGGCCGTCATGTCCCACAGCCAATGGCCTTCGTTGGAGCCGGTCATCGCCAGCGCGTAGCGCTCCTCGGACTGGCGCAGCGCCGCTTCGGCGCGCTTGCGCGCGTCGATGTCGCTGACCGAGCCGGCGATGCGCAGCGGCCGGCCCGCCGCGTCGCGAATGCACAGCGCGCGCACGTGGATCCAGCGGTACTGGCCATCGGCGCGGCGCACGCGGTACTCGACTTCGTAGTGCGGCGTCGCGCCGTCGAGATGCGCCTGCATCGCCGCGGCGCGCGCGTGCGCATCTTCCGGGTGGTAGGTCAGCAGGCCGCGCAATTCGTCCAGCGGCTGCGTCTCGGGTTCGAGCGGCAGGCCCTGCAGCTCGCGCGCGCGGCGCGATTCGTAGGCCGTGCCGGCCGCCAGGTCCCAGTCCCAGACGCCGACGTCGGAGCCGGCCGCGGCCAGCGCATAGCGGTCCTGCGACACCGCCAGCGAGTTGCGCGCCGCGGCCAGGCGTGTCAACTGACGCCAGACCAAGGCGATCAGCAGCGCCGCCAGCGCGCCGAGCGCCAGCGTGCGCAGCGCCGAGCCGATGGCCTGCTGGCGCCACGGTGCGAGCGCGGCGGCGGCGTCGCGCGTGACCACCACCACCAGCGGATAGTCGGGCACCAGGCGCACGCCGGCGAAGCGGTCCACGCCATCGACCGGGCTGATGCCGCGCGAGGCCACCGGCCGGCCGTCGGCGGTGGGCAGCAGTTGCTCGAGCAACGGGAACTTGCGCCCGAGCGCCGCGGCCTGCGGCGGGTGGCGCGCCAGCAGCGTGATGTTGCGGTGCAGGAGCGCGACGCGGCTGCCGGGGTCGGGGTAGGCGTCGCGATAGAACTCCTCGAAGTAGTCGACGCGGCCGCGTGCGGCGACAACGCCGGCAAAACGTCCGTCGGTCGTTTCCAGACGGCGGCCGAAGGGCACGATCGCCGTGCGGTCGCCGGCGGCCGGCGCGGCGTCGAAGATGACGAAGTCGAGGCTGGCGTCGTCGCGCAGTTGCTGAAAGCGCGGCAGGCTGGCCATGTTGACGGCCTGGCGCGGCGCGGCCCACGACACCGCCATCGCGTGGCCGTCGGCGTCGAACAGGCCCAGGCCGTCGATCTGCTTCAGCCCCACCGCCAGGTCGCGCAGGTAGACGTGCAGCTCGTCCGGTGCCAGCCGCGCGAGCCGCCCGCGCCGGTGCTCGGCGGCGACGTGGCGCAGCATCACGTCCACCGCCTGCACCGTGCGCGCCGTCTGCTCGGCGATGACGCGCGCCTGCGTGTCGAGGTCGTGGCGCGTGCGCTCGGCCGTGGCCTGGTGGCTGCGCAGCATGTCGTAGGCGGCCAGCGCCACGATCGCGGCGATGAACGCCCCGGCCACGCCGGCGATGCGGCGGCGCGGCCAGGCATCGACGCGCGGCAGCGCCGACCAGCGCGGCGCGGCCGCGGGCTTCACCTCGGCGGCTCTCCTGCCGTTGGCGTCAACAGCCGCGCCACCGCCTCTCGCAGCGCCGCGCGCGACAGCGGCGCCGGCAGCACCGCGGCCGCGCCGAGCGCGCGCGCCACCTCGCCTTGCGGCGAGACGCCGGGCAGCAGCGTCGGCGAGAGCACGATCACCGGCACGCCGGGCCAGGCGCACGCCAGATCGTGCAGGCGCTGCTGGCCGCCCTGCCGCGGGAACGGCAGCTCGATAAGGATCAGCGCAACCGGCGGCGCGCTGGCCTGCGCGTCGCTGTCGGCGCGCAGGCCGTCGGCGGCGAGCCACTCGGCGAACAGCGCCACCGTAGCCGGCTCGATGTCGCACAGCAGCACGCGGCGCGGCACGCTCGTCGTGGCGACAACGCGGGCGTCATCGGCGCAGGGGAAATGGGCGCGATCGTTCATGGGCGGCGTCAGTGTGGCAGCCGCAGGCCGCGCTGCGCATGTCGCCTGCGGCGCGCTGCATTACAGGTGAAATCGGCGCCCGACCACGATTGACTGCCGGCGCCGGCGCGGCGGAAGATCGGCGCCGCCGCAGACACACTGCGACGACAACGACGGGGGTGTGCATGCGCTGCAAGAGCCTGGTGCTGATCGTGTTGCTCTGCGCGGCGGCGGCGGCGCAGGCGCAGAACCGCGTGCCCGACACGATCGAGCAACGCCTGAAGGCCTGCGCTGCCTGCCACGGCGACCAGGGCGAGGGCTTGCAGAACAAGAACGAGTACTACCCGCGGCTGGCCGGCAAGCCCGCGGGCTACCTCTACAACCAGCTCGTCAACTTCCGCGACAAGCGGCGCGAGCTGGCGATCATGAACTACATGGTGGCTTTTCTCTCCGACCACTACCTGCGCGAGATCGCAGAGCATTACGCCCGGCTGCAGCCGCCGCTGCCGGCGCGGCCGGCGCGCGCCGACGCCGAGACGATGGCGCGCGGCGAGCGCCTGGCGCGGCAGGGCGACGCGGCACGCGGCATCCCGGCGTGCGCGGCCTGCCACGGGCAAACGCTGACCGGCGTCGAGCCGGCGCTTCCCGGACTGATCGGTTTGACGCCGCCCTACATCGCCTCGCAGCTCGGCGCCTGGAAGGCCGGCACGCGCCACGCGATGAAGCCCGACTGCATGCACGAGGTGGCCGCCAAGCTGACGGCCGATGACGTGAGCGCGGTGACGGCCTTCATCGTCGCCCAGCCGCTTCCCGCCGATCCACATCCCGCGGCGGCTGGCTCACTGCCCGAGCTGCCGCTGGAGTGCGGCGGCATCACGCCGAGAACGCAAGGAGCAGCGCGATGACGACGTGGCGCGCGCTGCTGTTGTGTTTGTCGTGTGCGTTGCTGGCCGGCTGCTCGAAGACCGAGCCCGAGAAGCCGAACGTGGTTGCCGCCGAGGTCCGCCCTGCACAGCTCGTGCGCGGACAGTACCTCACCGCCATCGGCGACTGCGTGGCCTGCCACACCGTGCGCGGCAGCCCCGACTTCTCCGGCGGCCTGGAGATGGCCACGCCGTTCGGCTCGCTGTTCACGCCCAACATCACGCCCGACCAGCAGCACGGCATCGGCACGTGGACGGCCGACGACTTCTGGCGCGCGATGCACGAGGGCAAGGGCAAGGACGGGCAGTTCCTCTACCCGGCGTTCCCGTACACCAACTACACCAAGGTCACGCGCGAGGACAGCGACGCCATCCACGCCTACCTGATGAGTCTCGCGCCGGCGGCGGTGCCGAACAAGCCACATGCGCTGCGCTTCCCGTACAACCAGCGCGCGCTGCTCGCCGGCTGGCGCACGCTGTACTTCAGCCCCGGCGTGTTCAAGCCCGACCCCGCCGAGTCGGCGGAGTGGAACCGCGGCGCGTACCTGGTGGAGGGCCTGGGCCACTGCAACGCCTGCCACGCCACGCGCAACGTGCTCGGCGCG
>CADEEN010000335.1 GCA_902826345.1 uncultured Burkholderiales bacterium
TTGTTGCTGCTGCTGGCCGTGGCGCTGGCGGCGTACATCGTCGGCGACGTGCTCGGTGCGTCACGGCGCATCAACCTGCTCGCACCGCCGGTGCTGGCCTTGCTGCTGTGGAACCTGATCGTCTACCTGACGATGTTGTTCGCCGCCGGCCGTGGCCCGTCGGCGTGGCTGGCGCGCGCGATCGAAGACGCGCGCACGCGCTTGCCCGCGCGCGGCGCCGCCGCGGCGCTGATCGCGGCGCGCGCGCGTTTCGCCGCCGAGTGGGCCGTCGCCACCCGCGGCGTGCAGCAGGCACGCGTGGCCGGCGTCATGCACGCCGCGGCGGCGCTGCTCGCCGCGCTGGTGATCGCTTCGATGTACGTCTTCGGCATCGCCTTCGATTACCGCGCCGGTTGGGACAGCACCTGGCTCGATGCCGAGCAGGTGCAGCGCACGCTGGCCTTGGTCTTCACACCGGCGACCGCTTTGTCCGGCCTCGCGGTGCCGAGCATCGACGAGATGGCGAAGCTGCGCTTCGCCGACGGCAGCGCCGGCGAGAGCGCGGCGCGCTGGATCCACCTCTACGCGATCACGCTCGGTCTGTTCGTCGTCGTGCCGCGGCTGCTGTTGGCCGCGTGGTCGGCCTGGCGCGTGCGGCGCGCGGCGGCCACACTCGCCTTGCCGCTCGACGAGCCGTACTTCCGCGCGCTGCTGCGCGACGGTCCGGCCAGCGCGCGCCCGGTGACCGTGCTGCCCTACAGCTACACGCTGACGGCCTCGCAGGTGAAGTCGCTGCCGAAGGTGCTGGAGGGCGCCATCGGCCCCGGCGCGCAACCGCGCATCAAGCCGACGCTGGCCCTGGGCAGTGAAGATGCGTTGCCGCCGACAGCGCTCGAAGACGCGGACGCCGACGTCGCCGCGCTGTTCGCCGCCACCGCCACACCGGAACGCGAAACGCATGGCGCTTTCGTGCGCACCGTGTCCAATGCGGTCAACGGCCGCGCCACCGTCAGCGTGCTGATCGACGAGTCGGCGTTTCGCCAACGCACCGGCACGTCGAGTGACGCCGAACTGCGGCTCACGCAACGCCGCGCGGCGTGGCAGCGCATGCTGCACGATTTGTCGCTGCCGGCGCCGCGCTTCATCACGCTCGAATGAACGGCGCCACGATTTCACTGTCGCTCGTCTCGCACACCAACGTCGGCAAGACGACCTTGGCGCGCACGCTCCTGGCGCGCGACATCGGCGAGATCCGCGACGAAGCGCATGTCACCGAAAGCGCAGAGTCGCAGCTGCTGATCGAAACCGAGCAAGGCGATCGCCTGCTGCTCTGGGACACGCCGGGCTTCGGCGACAGCCTGCGCCTGGCCAAGCGCATGGCGCAGGCCGGCAACCCGATCGGCTGGTTCCTCACCGAAGTCTGGGACCGCTGGCGCGACCGCGCGTTCTGGTCGAGCCAGCGCGCGTTGAAGCATGTCTGGGAGCAGTGCGACGTCGTGCTCTACCTCGTCAACGCCAGCGAGTCGCCCGACGACGTCGGCTATCTCGATGCCGAGCTGAAAGTGCTCGCGCTCGCCGGCAAGCCGGCGATCGTGCTGCTCAACCAGCTCGGCGCGCCGGGCGACGACGCAGCGCTCGAAGCGCGCTGGCGCCAGCGCCTGGAGAGTGCGCAAGGCGTGCGTGCCGTGCTGCCGCTCGACGCGTTCTCGCGCTGCTGGGTGCAGGAGGGCGTGCTCTGGGACAGCGTCGCGCCGCTGCTCGAAGACGATGCGCAGCGCGCTGGCTTCGCCCGCCTCGGCGCCGCGTGGCGCGAGCGCCAGCTGGCCACCTGGCGCGCCGCGATGGCCGAACTGGCGCGACGCCTGGCGCGCGCCGCGCAGGACCGTCAGCTCGTCGACAGCGACGGCTTTCGCGGGCAGGTGAAACAGATCGGCAGCCGCCTGGGCAAGGCCCTCGGCTTGCGCGACGACGCCGGCGATGCGCCGCAACAGCGCGCCATGGCGCTGCTGGCCGAGCGCCTGGATGACGACGTGAGGCGCTCGACCGACATGCTGATCCGCCTGCACGGCCTGGACGGCCGCGCCGGCGGCGAGGTGCTGGCGAAGATGGCGCGCCACTACGCCACACGCAACCCGGTAGACGAGGGCAAGGCGGCGGTCTGGGGCGGCGTGCTCACCGGCGCGCTGGCGGGGCTGAAGGCCGATGTGCTCAGCGGCGGGCTGACGCTGGGCGGCGGCCTGCTCGCCGGCGGCGTGCTCGGTGCGCTGACGGCCGCCGGTGCGGCGCGTGGCGTCAACCTCGTGCGCGGCACCGCGCAGCCCGAGCTGCGATGGGATCCGAAGGTGCTCGATACGCTGTACGCCAGCGCGCTGCTCGGCTACCTGGCGATTGCGCACCACGGACGGGGCCGCGGCGCGTGGGTGGCGCAGGCGCCGCCGGCGTCCTGGGTGTCCGCGGTCGATACCACGGTGCAGGCCCAGGCCGAGACCTTGCGCGATTTGTGGCAACGCTCACGTGAAGCCGACGGCGAGGACGTGGCGCTTTGCACACGGCCTGCACTGCAGGCGGCGTTAGAGTCCGGATGCCGCATGGCGCTGGCTCGCCTGTACCCAGGCGCACCGATGCCGGCTTGAGCCCTGCCATCCGCTGAGTGAACGTCGGTGACCTGCCGCGGCCCTCTGCGCACGTCGCCAGTTCACACCGCTTCTCCTTGAAAACACTCTTCGTCACCTCGGGCACGCCCTTCCCGCCGATCGCCGGCAGCTCGCAACGCAGTGCGCTCTTGATCGAGGGCCTGCGCCGGCTCGGGCCGGTCGATCTGTTCCTCTACGGCGACGCGGCGATGAAGCGCTACCTCGAGGACAACGGCTACCCCGTGGCGGCCGCCTGCCAGCCGCAGCGCGAGAAACGCTCGCTGCTGCTGCGGTGTCTGACCGCGCTGCTGGGCAAACGCGCGCTGGCCGTCTGGCGCTTCCTGCTCGGCACGCGGGTGGACTACGAGGCCGACCCCGGTCTGCGCGAACGGCTGGCGCAGGTCGTCGCCAGCGGCGGCTACGACCTGGTGGTGGGCCGCTACCTCGTCGCCAGCGCGCGCGCCGGCGTGTTCACGCTGCGCAACGTGCCGGTGGTGATCGACGTCGACGACGCCGACAGCAAGGTCTTGAAGGCGCGCATCGCCTCACCGGCGACGCGCCCCTGGGCGGCGCGCCTGCTGGCGCTGCGCGTGCGCGCCGTCGAGGCCTGGCAGCAGCGGTTGTGGCCGCGCGCGGCGATGGTCTGGCTGTCGAACCCGCAGGATGCAGACCTGGCGCCGCAACGCTCGCTGGCCGTGATTCCGAACATCCCGTTCCAGCTGCCGGCCGAGGCGCAGCTCGCGCCGTCTGCCGACGGCGCACGCGTGGTGTTGTGGGTCGGCTCCTTCGACCACCGGGTCAACCTCGATGGCGTGGACCTGTTCATCGACAGCGTCTGGCCCCAGGTGGTGCAGCGTGACCCAGGCCTCGTGTTCCGCATCGTCGGCAGCCACCTGCCGGAGGCGAAGAAGCAGCAGTGGATGCGCGTGCCGCAGGTCGAGGTCGTCGGCTTCGCAGCGTCGCTCGACGAGCACTACGCCGAGTGCGCCTTCAGCGTCGTGCCGCTGTTCGACGGCGCCGGCACCAAGATCAAGGTGCTCGAGTCGCTCGGCCATCTGCGGACCTGCGTCGTCAGCACGCATGCGATCAAGGGCTACGAAGCGCTGCTGCACGATGAGCAGTCGTTGCTGGTCGCGGACTCGATGGACGCACTGGTCGAGCCGATCGTGCGCCTGGCCAATGCGCCGCAGCTGCGCCACCGGCTCGAGCGGCACGGGCGCGAGGTCGTCGAGCGGCAATGCGGGCGCGAAGCCATGTTCAGCGGCATCGCCAAGGCGCTGCAGGCCTTGCCGGGCGGGCGCGCGCCATGACGACCCGCCGCTTCGACGTTGCCCGCAGCACGCTCTGGTCGCTGGTCTGGTTCGGCTCCAAGACGAGCTTTCGCTTCGTCTCGAACATGATCCTGACGCGCCTGCTGTCGCCGGAGATGTTCGGCGTTGCCGCGATCGGCAATGCCATCTTGAACGGCATCGGCATGTTCTCCGACATCGGCCTGACGCAGAGCGTGACGCACTCGCGGCGCGACGACGCGTCGTTCTTCCAGACCGCGTGGACCATGCAACTGCTGCGCGGTGTGGTGCTGATGCTGGTGGTGCTGATCCTGGCCTTGCCGATCGGCTGGCTCTACGACTCGCCGGCCGTCACCGGCTTCCTGCTGATCGTCGCCTTCTCGCAGCTCGCCATGGGGCTGAACAACATCGAGGTGCTGCGCGACTATCGCAACGCCGAGCTGCGCCGCGTGGCGCTGATCGACATCTGCGCGGCGATCGTCGGCCTGGGCATCATGATCGCCTGGGCGTTCGTGCAGCCGGACCACATCGCGCTGGCGCTGGGCGCGCTGTGCTCGACGGCCACCTTCACGCTGCTGACGCTGCTTTTGTACCCGCGCCAGATGTGCCGGCTGCGCCTGGAGCGCGACGCGGCGCGCGAGATCATGCGCCTGGGCAAGTGGATCTTCATCAGCACGATCCTGGCCTTCTTCATCATGCAGATGGACCGCCTGGCGCTGGGCAAGCTGGTGCCGCTGGAGTGGGTGGGCTTCTACTCCATTGCCTGGATCTGGGCGTCGATTCCCTCGATGATGCTCAACCAATGGTCGACGCAGGTGTTCTTTCCGCTGGTCACGCAGGTCGTCGCCCAGGGGCGCGACCTGTTGGCCGTGCGCAAGACGCGGCGCGCGTACGGCGTCGTCGCCGTGCTGGCTTCGTGCCTGATGTTCGGCGCGTCGGAGCTGCTGGTTGCGGTGCTGTACCGCGAGAACTATGCGCCGGTCGCGGGGCTGATCCGGCCGCTGGTGGCGG
>CADEEN010000336.1 GCA_902826345.1 uncultured Burkholderiales bacterium
TTTCGACACCCGTGGTGCGGCGGCCGTCGGACAGCAGGATGATCGCGGCCGATGCATAGGAGCCGGGCGGCACGGGCGTGATCTCTTTCGGCGCCGGCTTGTCGCCCTTCTTCTTTTCGTCGAGGCTGCGTGATGCCGCGCCGAAGGTCATCTCGCCGAGATCGATGCCGTGATCCGGAAACAGCTCGGCCAGGCAGACCACGATGGCGTTGCCGATGGCCGTGCCCAGCTGCATCTGGATGGCGTCGATCGCGCCGACGAGCGACGGCCGGTCGAGCGTGGCCCGCTGCGCCACCTGCGCGCTGCCGGCGAACGTGACCAACCCGACTTCGATGTGCGGCGGTACCTCGGCGAGGAACGCCTTGGCCGCGTCCTGCGCGGCCACCATGCGCGAGGGCTTCACGTCTTCCACGCGCATGCTGCGCGAGATGTCGATGGCGAGCAGGATCGTCGACTTCGCCCACGGCAGCGGCACCGGCGCCGTCGGCCTGGCCAGTGCCAGCAGCAGCAACGCCAACGCCAGGAAGATCAGCACGGCCGGCACGTGCCGTCGCCACGGACGGCACGCCGCCTCGCGCACGACGCGCACGTTGGAAAACAAGAGCGCCGGTTTGCCGGCCCGGCGCAGCAGCCACAGGTAGAGCGCCGGCAGCAACGGCAGCGCCAGCATCCACCACAGGTTGTGAGGCCACAAGAAATGCATCGGCTCCACCGTGCGCTACAGGCTGCAAGTTTCGCAGGCGCGACGGGCCTGCGTGCAGGAGCTCGGATGAGGCTGCAGCCTGTGCGGTGAAGAGCCGCAGCTCGAGAGCGGCGCGTCGCGCGGGCCTGTCAGGGCCCGCGCCTCGCCGTCTGCTGCTGTTGCGCCCCTCGCCCGCTATTGCGCCGGCGGCGCCGGGAACGGAACGACCAGCTTCCTGAAGTTGCCCTTGCCCTTCTGCTCGTTCACGTCTTCGGTGGTCATCGCGTACTTCAGCGTCGCGTAGGCCACCGCGTCGGCGTTGACGTCGAGCGCGTAGTCGTTGTTGTTGGCGAAGGTGTCGCAGGCCAGGTGGTAGCACGGGTCGTACTGCGCGCCCGCCGTGCCGCCCCAAGTGGCTGCTTCTTCGGCGGTCTTGATGCCTTCGGCGCCGGTGAAGAGCCCGCCCGATGGGATGCCGATGGCGATGAAGGGGCCGTAGTCGGAGCGGCCGGAGAAGTCGGTGCCCTTGAAGGGGATGCCGCGCTCGCTGTAGTAATTCTCGAACGTCTTCTCGATCGCCGCCGAGCCCTGTGGCCCGGCCCCAGCGCCGACGCCGTCGGAGTTGTCGCCGTCGTAGATGAAGAAGACGTGGTTCGGCGAGCCGACCATGTCGAAGTTCAGGTACAGCGCGATCTTCGCGCGCTCGGCTTCACCGAGGCCCGCCACGTACGCTGTCGAGCCGACCAGGCCCGACTCTTCGCCGCCCCACCACGCGAAGCGCAGCTTGTTGCGCGGCTTGACCTTGGCCATCTGCTCGGCCACTTCGAGCAGCACCGCCGAGCCCGAGCCGTTGTCGTTGATGCCGGGGCCGCGCTGCACCGAGTCGAGGTGCCCGCCCGCCATGACGACGTTGTTCGGATCGCCGTCGCGCGACTCGGCGATCACGTTGTACTGCGTCACGTTGCGCGGCGGATCGATGCGCACGGCGGCCGTCGAGCCGGGCTGCGCCAGTGACACGCCATTCGCGTACGACGCGCCGACCACCGGGATGGCAACGACGTTGGGCCCGCCGAGCGTGCCGACGATGAGGTCTTGCCGCGCCGCGGTGGCGGCGTCGCCTTGGTTGAACAGAATCACCGCACTCGCGCCGGCCGCCGCCGCGTTCAGGGCCTTGATGGCGAACGAGCAGGCGCCGCGCTGCACGAGCGCGATGGTGCCGGCCGGGAAGCCAGTGAAGTCGGCCGCTTCGCAGCCGCTGCTGGAGGTGTTGCCGATGCCCAGTTGCAGATCGACGGCGGTGACCACGCCGCTGACGCTGCCCAAGCCGGTGCCGGTGAAGGCGCCGGACTCGTAGGTGGCCGCTACCGGCGTCAGTTGACGCAGCAGCACCGGCGGCACGAAGACGAAGTCGAAGGCGTTGAGCGAAACCTGATAGCCCGCCGCCGCCATCCTTTGCTGCACGTAGGCCAGGCTGGCGTCGTAGCCCGGCGTGCCGGCCGCGCGCGTGCCGCCGTTGTCGTTGGCGATGGTCTGCAACGCTGCCTGGTGCTCGCGCACGCCGGCCAGCGTGACGCACTCGAGCAGCTTGTCGATGTTGTTGTTGTTGCGGTTGGCGCACGACGCGGCGCCTTGCGCGCGCTCGGTGGGGCCCGCCGTGTCGACGTCGCCGCCGCCGCACGCGGCGACCAACAGGGCCGCCAGCACGGGCGCGGCGCTGTGGCGCGATGGCGTCCAGGGCGGTGGATTCGTCGACGGGAGGGCGGGTGAACGCTGGGAACGCTGGCAGATCATGCTGGCTCCTTTGGTCTGGTGGGTTGGGTTGGGTGAGGGTAGCGCGCACAGCGCGCGGTGCGACCCGTGGCGAGCATGCGCGCAAGCGACGCGACGGGCAAGCCCCGCGCGCTGCGGCCCGCGCTATCGGCGCAGCGTCACGCACAGCCCCGGCACGGGCTGGCCCTGCTCATGCCGGATCGCTGCCGTGCGCACTTCTTCCACCTGCAGCCCGCACTGCGCCGCCAGCCGGCGCACGCTGCGCTGCGAGTGCGCGTAGCGCAGGCTCGGCAACAGCACGAAGTTGTCGTCGTCGCCTTCATCGCCTTGCGGCGGCAACTCGATCGTGAAAGCGAACAGGCCGCCGGGCGACAGCAGGCGAGCCACTTCGCGCAAGACGACCGACGGCTCGCCGATGTAGATGAGCACGTCGGCGGCAACGACGAGATCGACGTCGCTCGGCTGCGCGACGCGTGCCGACGAGAGGAACTCGCCGATGTCGGCCTGCACGAGTTCGCGGTACAGGCCGAGCTTGGCGGCCTGCTTCAACATCTCGCCGGAAATGTCCACGCCGTCGAGGGCGTCGCAGTGCGGGCGCAGCAGCGGCGCGCACAGGCCGGTGCCGCAGCCGAGGTCGAGCACGCGGCGCCAGCGCTGTCCTCCTGCGCGGCGCTCGATCAGCGGCCGCAGCAGCTGCTCGTGGCCGCGGTAGTCGAGCTCGCCGACGAGATGCTGCTGGAAGTCGGCTGCGTAGTTGTCGAACAGCGCCTGCACATACTGGCGCGGCGCGTGCGCGGGTGTCGGTCCGCCGCGCACCGAGGCCAGGTAGTAGGCGTGCAGATCGCGGTCGGCGCCGAGCGCGATGGCGCGCTCGAAACTCTGCGCCGCGGCGTCGAGGGTGCCGCGCTCGCGCAGCAGGCTGCCGCGCAGGCTCCACGCCGCTGCGAGCGTGGCATCGAGCGCCAGTGCGCGGTCGAGCGCTCGCAGCGCGGCGTCGCCATGGCCGAGCCGCGACTGGCACTGACCGAGGCTGTTCCACAGCGCCGCCGAGCCGTCGGACAGCGCCAGCGCCTGCGTCAACGCCCCAACGGCCAATGCCCACTCGCCGTGCGCTTCATGCGCCAGGCCGAGGCAGGTCCAGGCTTCGGTGAACTGCGGCTCGCCGGCCGTCGCCCGTTGCAGCAACGGCAGCGCCTCGCGCGTGCGGCCGAGCCGGAACAGCGTGATGCCCAGGTTGCCCAGCACCGAAGGCCGCTCGGGTGTGAGCGCCCGGCAGCGCTCGAAGCAGTCGCGCGCTTCGTCCAGCCGGCCGGCCTCGAAGTGGCCGATGCCGGTAAAGAAGATATCGCGCGACTGTTGTTCTTGCGCCGGCGTCATGGGTTTGCGGCGCGCTACGTTTTCTTCTTCGCGCCGCCGCCGCCGCCGCTGTCGATCTCGTCGCGCAGCCGCTGTTCCTGCGCGCGCAACTCCGGCGTGAACTCGGCTCCGAAGTCCTCGGCTTCGAAGACCTGGCGGATCTCGATGTCGGAGTCGCTCTCCATCGGGTTCGGGCAGCGCTCGACCCAGGCCACCGCATCGTCCATCGACTTCACGTTCCACAGCCAGAAGCCGGCGACCAACTCCTTGGTTTCGGCAAACGGGCCGTCGATGACGCTGCGCCTCGCGCCCGAGAAGCGCACGCGCTTGCCGCGGCTCGTCGGGTGCAGTCCTTCGCCGGCCAGCATCACGCCGGCCTTGACCAGTTCTTCGTTGTACTGGCCCATCGCGGCAAGCAGCCCGGTGCTTGGCATCTGCCCCGCTTCGGATTCGGCAGTCGCCTTCACCATCACCATCACCATCACACGCATCGCATTTCTCCTTCGGTCGGTCGCTTACCTGACACGACGAACCAGCCGGCCCCGATTCGACAAGATTGTGCAGCGCTTGAACGGCCGCGCAACTTGCGCAAGACTCGGGCCCCTGGAGTTGCCGTGACCACGACGATCGTTCTCTTCCTTGGCTTCCTCGCGCTCGGCGCCTGCTTCGGCCTGGCGACGTTCTCGCGCCGCCATCTGTTCAGTGAAGGGCCGTCGCGCACGCCGCGCCGCGATGATGCCGACGACACGCCCGGCCAGCGTGTGATCTGGGTGCTGAGTTGCAGCGCGCTGTGGCCGCTGATGCTGCTCACGGGCGCGCTGTCGTTGTGGAAGCTGCGCCGCTTGCAGCTGCGCCGGCGGCGCGGCGTCGGGCACGGAGAATCGGGCCGATGAGAATATCCGCGACATCCGCCGTTTCTTGACCCCCCCGCGCTGCCCGAACCCGCACCGCGTCTTCATGCTCGGCGCCACCTGCACGATCGGCCGCGCCGCGGCGCGCGCGCTCCTGCAGCGGGGCCATGAGGTCGTGTGCCTCGTGCGCGCATCGTCGCAGGCGCACCCCGCGCCGCTGGTGTCTG
>CADEEN010000337.1 GCA_902826345.1 uncultured Burkholderiales bacterium
ACGGCGCGACGGCGCGGCTCTGCAGCTTGCGGGCGAAGTAGATCAGCACGTTGCGGCAGGAAACGAGGTGCACTTCGGCGAACACGCTGTCGGTGGCCAGGCTGTGATCGGACCAGACGATGCGTTTCTTCAAACCGGCGTCGATGACCGCGCGGTCGTAGGCCACGGTGAACCAATCGGCCAGCGATCCGGCGGCGCCCGAGCGGCGGTGGTTCTCGGTGAAGCCTGCCATGCGGTCGGCCGCATAGACGCCGGCTTCGGCACTGCGCAGCGCCTCGGCGTTGATGTCAGTGGCGTAGATCAGGCTGCGTTCGAGCAGGCCGCTCTCGGCGAGCAGGATCGCCATCGAATACGCCTCCTCGCCGCTGCTGCAACCGGCGACCCAGATCTTCAGTGACGGGTAGGTGCGCAGCAACGGCGCCACCTGCTCGCGCAGCGCGCGAAAGTAAGCCGGGTCGCGGAACATCTCGCTGACCTGCACCGTCAGGTAGTCGAGCAGCGTCGTGAACAGCGCCGGATCGCGCAGCACGCGGTGCTGCAACTCCGACAGGCTGGCAACGCCGAGCGCGCCCATCGCCGCCGCGCTGCGCCGCGCCAGCGACGCGCGCGCGTAGTGGCGAAAGTCGTAGTGGTAGCGGCGGTAGATCGCTTCGACCAGCAAGTCGAGTTCGATCTCGGCCTGGCTGTGCTTTGCAGCAGCGTGTTTCACCGCGGCATCCAGACGCGGATCAGTTGCAGCAGCCGATCGACGTCGAGCGGCTTGGCGATGTAGTCGCTGGCCCCCGCGTCGAGGCAGCGCTGCTGGTCGTCGGGCATCGCCTTGGCGGTGAGCGCGATGATCGGCAGCCGGCGCAGCGACGGCGCCTTGCGGATCTCGCGCATCGCCGCCAGGCCGTCCATCTCCGGCATCATCATGTCCATCAGCACGAGGTCGGGTGCTGCGGCGCTTCGCGGCGTTGCGGTGCTGCCGTCGTGCGTGATGCCGAGCGCGTGCAGCGCCTCGACGCCGTTGCGCGCGATCCCGACCTTGGCGCCGAGCGGCTCGAGCAGATTCGTCAGCGCGAAGACGTTGCGCACGTCGTCTTCGACCACCAGGATGCGCCGCCCGTCGAGCGACGCGCCGCGGTGCCGCGCCGCCTGCAGCAGGCGCTGGCTCTCCACCGGCAACTCGGACTCGACGCGGTGCAGGAACAGCGTCACCTCGTCGAGCAGGCGCTCGGGCGAGCGCGCGTCCTTGACGATGATCGCGCGTGAGAGTCGCCCCAGGCGATCTTCGTCATCGGCCGACAGCGCGCGGCCGGTGTGGATCACCACCGGCGGAAACGGCACGCTGTCGTCGGCCGCCATGCGTTCGAGCAGCGCCTGGCCGGTGAGATCGGGCAGCGAGAGGTCGAGCACCACGCAATCGAAGGTCTCGGCGTGCAGCGCGTCGAGCGCGGCGGCGCCGTCGGCGACGGCGCGGATCTCGATGCCGCCGCCCGCCAACAGCGCGCTGACGCTGCGCCGCTGTTCGGCATCGTCGTCGACGACGAGCACGCGGCGCAGCGCCTGCGCCGACTTGGCTTCGAGCGCCTTCAATGCGGCGACGAGCTGATCGCGCGCCACCGGCTTGACGGCGTAGCCGATCGCGCCGCGCTCCAGCGCCTGCTGCGTGTAGTCGATGGCCGACACCACGTGCACCGGGATGTGCCGCGTGGCCGGGTCGCGCTTCAGGCGGTCGAGCACGCCCAGGCCCGAGCCGTCGGGCAGGTTGACGTCGAGCACGATCGCGTGCGGCGCGTGCGCGCGCGCCGACACCAGCCCGGCGGCTGCGGTGGCTTCGACGACGCAGAGAAAGTCGAGCTCGTGCGCCACGTCGCGCACGATTTCGGCAAAGCGCGCATCGTCTTCGATGACGAGGATCGTGCGCGCGCCGGGCCGCACGCGCTCGCGGTCGTCTGCCACCGCAAGGCCCGGTGCGAGCGGCGCTGCACGCGCGGGGCGCGCGGCCTCGGCCACGCGTGCGCGCCGCGCAGCCGCGTTGGCGCGGGACGAACCGGCGACCGCGTCGCGCGGCAGCCGCAGCGTGAAGGTGCTGCCTTCGCCAGGCGCGCTTTGCAGCGTGATGTCGCCGCCCATGCGCCGCGCCAGGTCACGCGAGATCGACAGGCCCAGGCCCGTGCCGCCGTACTTGCGGTGCGTGCTGCCGTCGGCCTGGCGGAACGGCTCGAAGATGATCGCCTGCTGCTCGCGCGCCACGCCGATGCCGGTGTCGCGCACGGCGAACTCGATCGCCTCGCCGTCGCCGCGCTGCACCACCAACTCGACGTCGCCGGCTTCAGTGAACTTGATCGCGTTGGCGACGAGGTTGCGCAAGATCTGGCCGAGGCGCTGCGCGTCGGCGCGCAGCGACAGCCCGTCGGCGGCAACCAGCCGCGACGAAAAGCGAATGCCCTTGTCGGCGGCCGCGGGCTCGAAAGCGTCGGCGAGCGCATCGACGAGCGGTGGCAGCGCGACATCGGTCACGTGCAGCTCGATCTGGCCGGCTTCGATCTTCGCCAGGTCGAGCAGTTGGTTGATCAGGCCGAGCAGATCGTTGCCGGCCTCGTGGATCGTGCGCGCGAACTTCACCTGCTCGGGCGTCAGGTTGCCGCCGGCGTTGTCGGCCAACAGCCGCGCCAGGATCAACGACGAGTTCAGCGGCGTGCGCAGCTCGTGGCTCATATTGGCGAGGAACTCGCTCTTCGCCTCGTTGGCGCGCTCCAGTTGCCCGGCCTTGTCGGTGAGCACCGATTGCGCGGTGGCCAGCTCGTCGCGCTGCGCTTCGAGCGCGCGGGCCTGCTCTTCGAGTTGCGTGTTCGTCTGCTCCAGTTCAGCCTGCTGGTTCAACAAGCGCGCCTGCGATTCCTTGAGCGCGCGACCCTGCTCTTCGAGCTCTTCGTTGCTGACGCGCAGTTCCTCCTGCTGCGTCTGCAACTCCTCGGCCTGACGCTGCGTCTCTTCGAGCAGCACCTGCTCGCGCTCGTGGTCGCGCGCGGCGCGGATCGCCACCGCGAGCGCGTCGGACACGCTGTCGAGCAGCGCTTCGGCGCCGGCGGTCGCCGCGCCGATGAAGCCGAGTTCGATCGCCGCCTGCGGCGCGCGGTCGGCGAACGCAGGCGCCAGCACCAGCTCGCGCGGCGTGCCGCGGGCCAGCGCGCTCTCGATCGGCAGGTAGTCGGCCGGCACGTCGCGCACGCGGCGCGCGCGCCGGTCCTTGAGGGCCTGGCCGAGCAGGCCGTCGCCGGGGCGCAGCAACGCCGCATCATCCGCTCGCAAGGGCAAGGCATGCGAGGCGACGCGTTCGAAGCGGCCGTCGCCGCGCACGACATACGCCGCGCCGACCTGCGCGCCGGTGTAGGCGACGAGGAAGTCGAGCGCCTGCTCGGCCAGCGCATGCACCGTCAACCCGCCCTGCAGGCGCTCGCTGAGTTGCGCCCGTCCCTCGCCGAGCCATTCGCGCAGTTGCCGCGTGCGGTGCTCGCGCGCGCCGATCGATGCCGCCAGACCCGTCAGCAACAGCAGCAGCGCCGCGCCGCCCCAGACAACGACGTTGGCGAGCGTGGCCGCCTCCCGCCAGCGCTGCTGGCGCTCGGTGAGCAGGCGGCGCTCGTCGCTGTCCATCTCGGCGACGATCAGGCGCAGCCGGTCCATGTTGGCCTTGCCGCGGTCGGAGCGCAGCAGCGCAATCGCCTCGGCAGTCTTGTCGCTGCGCGTTAGCGCAACGGACTGCTCCAGCTCTTCGAGCTTGGCGTCGACGAGCGGGCGCATCTCGGCAATGCGGCGCTGCTGCGCCGGGTTGTCGCTTGTCGCCTGGCGGAGGTTTTCGAAGGCGCCGGCGAGGCCGCGCCGTGCGGCCAGATACGGCTCGAGGTACTGCTCGGCGCCGGTGAGCAGGAAGCCGCGCTGCCCGGTCTCGGCGTCGGCGAGCATCGACAACAGGCCTTGCAGTTGCCCGATGACGACCTGCGTGCCCGTCACCTGCCCGGCTGCCTCGCTGCGCTCGACCTGCGTGCGCCAGGAGACGAATGCAATCGCAGAAATGAGAGCCGCCGCCAGCAGGTAGCTGAGCGCCGTGAGCGGGGGCAGCGGCAGGCCCGAGCGGGCCCCGGCCGCGAGCGGAGCGGTCGCCTCGGGCATCGGAAGAAAGCGGCGCGGTTGCCGCATCGAAACGGAGTCGCACGATGCTAGTGGATGTGGCGTGCGGCAAAAACGTGTCCTACGCGGCGGCTCGTGGACTAGCATCGACGCATGGGCCCTTCCAAAGCAGTGCTCGTCGTCGGCGCCGGTGACGCCACCGGCGGCGCGATCGCGCGGCGCTTCGCACGCGAAGGATTCATCGCCTGCGTCACGCGGCGCAGCGCCGACAAGCTCGAGCCGCTGGTGCAGAGCATCCGCGGCAGCGGTGGCCAGGCGCACGGCTTCGGCTCCGACGCGCGCGACGAAGCGGCGGTGAGCGAACTCGTGGCAACGATCGAGCGCGAGATCGCGCCGATCGAGGTGGCGGTGTTCAACATCGGCGCCAACGTGCGCTTTGCCGTCACCGACACCACCGAGCGCGTCTACCGCAAGGTCTGGGAGATGGGCGCGCTGGCCGGCTTCCTCGTCGGCCGCGAAGCGGCGCGCGTGATGCTGCCGCGCGGCCGCGGCACGGTCCTCTTCACGGGGGCCACGGCCAGCCTGCGCGGCGGCGCCGGCTTCGCCGCCTTTGCCGGCGCCAAGCACGCGCTGCGCGCGCTGGCGCAGAGCATGGCGCGCGAGCTCGGGCCGCAGGGCATCCACGTCGCACATGTCGTCGTCGACGGCGCGATCGACACGCAGTTCATCGCCGAGAATTTTCCGCAGCGTTATGCGTTGAAA
>CADEEN010000338.1 GCA_902826345.1 uncultured Burkholderiales bacterium
CGACAAGGTGCGCCTGCGCATCGGCAACCTGACGATGACCAACCACCCGATCCACCTCCACGGCCACGAGTTCGTCGTCGCCGGCACCGACGGCGGGCCGACGCCGCGCGCCTCGCGCTGGCCGGAGGTCACGGCCGACATCGCCGTCGGCCAGATGCGGCAGTTGGAGTTCCTCGCCGACGAAGAAGGCGACTGGGCCTTCCACTGCCACAAGAGCCACCACACGATGAACGCGATGGGCCACGACGTGCCGACCATGATCGGCGTGGATCACCGCGGGGTGGCGAAGCAGATCACGCAGCTGATCCCCGACTACATGGTGATGGGCGAGCGCGGCATGAAGGACATGACCGAGATGGAGATGCCGCTGCCCGACAACACCGCGCCGATGATGACCGGCACGGGGCCCTTCGGCGCCATCGGCATGGGCGGCATGTTCAGCGTCGTCAAGGTGCGCGCCAACCAGAAAGCCGGCGACTACAAGGACCCGGGCTGGTTCGCGCACCCGCCGGGCACCGTCGCCCACGAGTTCACCGGCGCGCTCGCCGAGCCGGCGCGCTTCAAGGCCGAGGGCACGAGCGCAATCAAGCCCACCGGCAAAGCAACACGCGACACCGAAGTCCGCGTGCGCAAACCCTCCGGCCATGCCGGTCACTGACCCTCAAGGAGACAGATCTTGAAGCAACACAGCAAACGCAAGATGCTCGGTGCGGCCCTCGGCGCCGGACTGCTCGGCGCCGTGCGCACGGCGCGCGGCCACACCGACAAACCGCACGCGAAAGCGACGGCGGCGAAGAAGGAGCAAAAGGACTGGGGCATCGCCGGCGACGCCGAGAACGTGTCGCGCACCGTGGAGTGCCGCATGCTCGACACGATGCGCTTCGTGCCCGAGCGCATCGACGCCCGGCTCGGCGAGACGATCCGCTTTGCCGCGCGCAACACCGGCAAGGTGATGCACGAGTTCGTCATCGGCACGAAGAAGGAAAACGCCGAACACGCCGCGCTGATGGCGAAGTTTCCGAACATGGAGCACGACGAGCCCTACATGGCCCATGTGGCACCGGGCAAGACCGGGCACATCGTCTGGACCTTCAACCGCCCGGGCGAGTTTCAGTTCGCGTGCCTGATCGCCGGCCACTACCAGGCCGGCATGGTCGGCACGATCGTCGTCGCAGCCGCATGAACCCCTCACCCACCCAAGGAGACAGATCATGATCAAGTCACTCGCTGCCACCACCTTTCTCGCCGCCCTGCTCGCCGCCCTGGCGCCCGCCGCATTTGCCACGTCGCACCTGACCGACGGCGAGGTGCGCAAGATCGACAAGGACGCCGGCAAGCTGACGCTGCGGCACGCCGAGATCAAGAGCCTCGACATGCCGGGCATGACGATGGTCTTCGTTGTCAAGGACAAGGCGATGCTCGACAAGCTGCAGCCCGGCGACAAGGTGCGCTTCGCAGCGATCAACGACGCCGGCAAGTACACGGTCACCGAGATCGAAGCCGCGAAGTGAGCGCCGCCGGCACGGTCTACACCTGCCCGATGCACCCGGAGGTGCGGCAGGACCGGCCCGGTGCCTGCCCGAAGTGCGGCATGGCGCTGGAGCCGCTGAACAGCGCGCAGGTCACGCTCGTCAAGGGCGACCTGCGCGGCATCGCCACGGCGCGCGCGCTGTCGGTGGCGACCGTCGCCAACATGAAGCAGAACCTGGCCTTCGCCTTTCTCTACAACGCGCTCGGTGTGCCGCTGGCCGCGGGTGTGCTGTATCCGGCCACCGGCTGGCTGCTCTCGCCGATGATCGCCGCGCTGGCGATGAGCCTGAGCTCGGCGTCGGTGATCTTCAACGCGCTGCGCCTGCGCACGGCGCGTCTGTGAATGGGTCGGTGCGTGATGATCTTCGACAAAGACGCGGCCGACCGTCACTTGCCCAGCGCTCGCAGCCTTTCGGCGAGCGTAGCCGCCGACAGCTCGCCGACGCGCGTGCTCACCAAGCGCCCGTCGGCGTCGAAGAACAGCGTCGTCGGCAGCGCGCGTTGTTGCAAGGCAGCGCCGGCTTGCCAGTGCACATCGATCAGCACGTTGCGCAGCGGCCATTGGCGCGCTCGCAGCCACGCGCTGACCCGCTCAGCCGACTCGCCCTGGTTCAGGAAGACGAACTCGACGTCGGCACGCTCGCGCTGCGCCTGCTGCAGCACCGGCATTTCGCGCACACAGGGCGGGCACCAGGTCGCCCACAGGTTGACCACGGTCGGCTTGCCCTTGAACGCGGCCAGATTCACCGGCCGGCCGTCGAGCGACGTCAACTCGAGCGCCGGCAACGCCGGCCCGTTGTCGGGCCGCGCCGACAGCACGACGGCGCCCAGCGCCCAGACGACGCTGCCCGTCAGCAGTGCCGAGCGCAGCGCCTTCTTCAATGCCGCAGGCCGCGACGGGCGGCCGAGCGCGAACAGCCAGGCGCCGACGAATCCGGCGGTCGGGTTCCAGCCGCCGTCACGGATGTCGAAGATGGCCAGCGGCGAAGAGGCGAGGTACGCCGAGCGGAACTCCCAGACGAACGCCAGGCGAGCGACGACCAGGCCGAGCAGAATCGCCTGCCACACCAGCGGCTCGACGGCGATGCCGGCTCGGCGGCCGAGGCGGTTGCCGACAGCCAGCGTTGCTGCCACCGCAGCGAAAGCGAGCAGCAGCGAATACGACAGGACGAACGGTCCGAGGACCAGCGCGTTGTTCACGGGTGCACACTCATTTCGGTCGGAGCAGAATCTTGAGACATGACGACAAGTGTGAAGCAACCCTTGCGCGAGGCGGCGCCATGAAACCACTGCCGAGCGCCATCGGTCTGGCAGTGCCCGGCATGCCGGACGGCTCACCCGGCATGGACGGCCCGGTCTACGGCGGCCGACGCGAGCGCTACGACGTGCTGCTGCGCAAGAACGGCAGCACGGCGGTCTTCGCCAGCCACGCCTGACGATGATGAACAACGCGGTGCGCGCCGGTCTCCTGCTCGCCGTCGGCGTGGCGTTGCGCGACTGCGCGCTGCTGGCCGCCGGCGTGCTGTTGTTGGCGGCACGCATGGAAGATCGCCTCGACGCCTGTGCCGACCGCGCTCACGCCTGGCTGCGTTGCCTGCTCGGCGGCGCGCTGCTGGTCGTCGCCGGCGGCTTGCTCGCGGCCCACACCAGCAGTGTCTTCCTCGGCTGGTGGCCGGTCAGCCCAGGCGCGGTGCCGATGCTCGCGTTGGTGGTGGCGCCGCTGGTCGCCCTCGGTGGCCTGGCGTGGCGCGAGGTGTCGCCGCTGCACCTGGCCGCCGGCCTCGGTGCTCCAGCGGCGACGCTGGCAGCGCTGCAATGGGCACCATGGGCGCCGTGCGCCTTTGCGGCGTTGGCGGCCCTCGTCGTCTTCGCCGACGGCGCGCGACATCTCGGCCCCGTCGCGCGCGGCCTGGCCGCCCCCCACCACGAGCGATGAAGCGCATGCCGGGTCATGAACTCTTTGCGGCACTTCGCCGCTCACGGGCGTGCGGGGTGGCGCTGGCGCTCGCCGCCCTGCTCTGCGCACAGACGGCGCTGGCCTTCTACCGCTGCCCGCAACTGGCGACGGGCAGCGCGCCGGCCTCGGACAGGACACCCTGCGATCAGATGGACCGCGAGTCGCCGGCCTTGTGCAAAGCCTTCGTGCAGGGCGATGCGCAAGGGCTCGACGGCAAACGCCCGGCGATCGACTTCGCCGCCGCGGCGCCGCTGTGGCCAGCGCTGCTGCTGTCGTTCGCGGTGCCGCTGCAGCCGCGGCTGGCTTTGCGCCGCGCACCGCTGCGCACGCGGCCGCCGCCGTTGTGGATCACCTTCGGCCGCCACTTGGATTGAAGCGTTCCTGACTGTCGCGCGGGCGCATGGCGTGCAGCCTTGCGTCCGGCTTGCCGCCACCGGCGGCGATATCTGTCGGGAACCAGCATGCAACGATCCTTCTCTTGCCGGCGCGCCCTGTTGGCGCTGACCGCCGGCCTGCTCAGTGTCAATGTGTCGGCGCAATCGCCCTCACTGACTTTCGACGACGCGCTGCGCCGCGCCACCGAGCAGGCGCCCGCGCTGCGCGCGCAGGAGGCCCTGGCCAGCGCCGCGCGCGAGCGAGCCGTCGCCGCGGCACAGCTGCCCGACCCGGTGCTGCGCGTCGGTGTCGCCAACCTGCCGATCGACGGGCCCGAGCGCTTCAGCCTGACGCGCGACTTCATGACGATGCGCAACATCGGCATCGCCCGCGAGTTCACGCGCGAAGACAAGCGCCGCGCGCGCGCCGCCGGCTTCGAGGCCGAGGCAGCCGTCGCCATGGCGCAGCGCGACGAGCCCCAGGCCGTGCTGCGCCAGGCAACTGCGCTGGCCTGGCTCGAACGGCACGACCTCGAACGCTTGCACGCCTTGCTGGCGCAGCAGCATGAGCAGAACCGGCTGGCGTTGGACGCCGCCGAAGCGGCGTACCGCGGCACCCGCGGCACGCTCGCCGACGTGCTCGCCGCGCGCGCCGAATTGGCCACGAGCGACGACCGCATGGCCGGTGTGCGCTCGCGCATCGCCCAGTCGCAGGCGATGCTCGAACGCTATGTCGGCGCCGACGCTGCGCAATGGGCCCTCGGCGAGCGTCCCGACGTGAAAAGCCTCGCGCGGCCGAGCGTGTCGATCGACGCCACGCCGATGCTGACCGTGCTGTCGCGCGACATCGCCCGCGCCGAAGCCGACGTCGCCGCGGCGCGCAGCGAGCGCCGCGGCGACTGGGGCGCCGAGCTGATGTTCAGCCAGCGCGGGTCGCAGTACTCGAACATGGTCAGCGTGACGCTGTCGGTGCCGCTGACCACCGCGCGCGCCGACCGACAGGATCGT
>CADEEN010000339.1 GCA_902826345.1 uncultured Burkholderiales bacterium
GGCCGATCTGAACGACGCCTTCTTGCGCCTCTGGAGCCTGCTTGAGTACCTAACGGACAGTACGCACGATCCATACAAAGTCGCAACCCGCAGAGCTGCTTTCCTGTTCAACGATCGAGCCAGATCCCAACTGGTACTCACCCATCTGACGAACCACCGCAACAGGTTTGTCCATGTAGGCTCTGACACAGAAGATATCGAGTCGCTAGTGTTTCAGCTCAAGCGTTATGTAGATCAACTACTGCTGTTTCATATCGGCAACCGCTTTGGCTTCGACGCGCGCTCGGAAGCCGCGCGCTTTATGGACCTACCTGCAAGTAAGGCCGACCTGAGCCTTCGACTGCTTAGGGCAAAACAAGCGAGGAAATTCATCTCTGGTGGGGCGTAGCCCAAGGCTCCACCGACCTGCTACCACCTGGGTCGTGTCTTCGCGCGTCGTCACGCACCTCGCGCCTCAAACACCTCCACCGGATTCCCCGACGGATCGTCCACCAGCACCTGCCGCCCTCCTGGCCCCTTGATCGCCTTGCTGCGCGCGTGGCCGCCTGCGGCCACCGCCTTCGCCAACGTCGCATCCAGGTCCTTCGTCTCGACGACGATGCGGTTCCAGCCGCCGGGCGCAGGCAGCGCACCGCTCAACAACTTCTTGCGCGCCGAGGTGCCGGGCCTGGCGAGCCACAGCGTCAGGCCCTTGCCCTTGAGCACCGCGAACGGCGGCCCCCAGCGGTCGGCGAGGCGAAGCCCAGCGCGCGGTAGAAGGGCAGCGCGGCGTCGACATCGTCGACGAGGTAGCGCACGGTCATGGTGTCGGTCTCCTTTGGCGCGTCGTGGTCGTGGCATCGATGAACGCGCGCAGTTTGCCCGCATCGAGCCGGCGGTCGCTGCGCACGCCGTTGCACAGGTCCACGCCGTGCGGCGCACGGACGCGACGGCTTCAAAGACGTTGCCCGCGTTCAGGCCGCCGGCCAGCCACACCGGCACGCCGGCGCGCTCCACGATCTCGCGGCTCACGGCCCAGTCGTGCGTGCGCCCGGTGCCGCCGAGCTGCTTGACCGCGAGCGCGGGGTTGCCCGAGTCGAACAGCAGCGCATCGACCATCGGCGCCACGGCCAACGCCTCGTCGAGCGCGGACGGCCCCGTCACATGCACCACCTGCACCAGCGTCACGCGTGAGGGCAGTGCGCGGCGTAGTTCGCGCAGTTCGCGCGGCGCGAGCGTGTCGACGAGTTGCAGCGTCGTCGTGCGGCAGCGCCGGTGTTGGGCAACGATAGCCGCTGCGTCGGTGTGCGCGGTGAGCAGAAAGGTTTCGACGTCGCGCTGCACGGCGGCGGCGATGGCCGCGATCGTCGCCTCGTCGATCACGCCGGGGCCGCTGGGCATCGCCGATACGAGGCCGAGCGCCGCCGCGCCGGCGTCGATCGCCAGGTGCGCTTCGTCGAGGCTCGTGATGCAGCAGACCTTGACGAACGGCGCGGCCCTCACGAGCGGTCGCTCCAGTGGAAGTGGTGCATCACGCGGTGCACCACCAGCGCCAGCAGCAGCGCGGTGGCGGCGATGAACACCAGGCCGGCGTAGAGCGCGTAGCCGCCGGCGAACAGCTTGCCCGCAGCGGTCTTGGGAAGGTCGACCGGCCCCATGCCGCCGAGCAGCATCGCCGCGTTGAGGAAGGCGTCGAGCGCCGGCAGGCCCTCGAAGTTCATGTAGCCGGCCATGCCCACGGCCAGCGAGCCCGCCAGCAGCAAGGCCACGAGGCCGCCGTGCAGCGCAATGCGACGCGCGAACTGAGCGCGCGTCACCGGGGGCTGGTGCTTGCGCTCGTAGATCACGGCGCGGCCGGCTATCCGAGGCGTTGGCGGTGCGCTGCGATCTGCTCGCGCACGCGCTCGGGCGAGGTGCCGCCGACGACCTTGCGTGCGTTGAGCGATGCCTCCAACGTCAGTGCGCTTTCGTACACGTCGTCGCCGATCGACGCATGAAAGCCGCGCAGCACATCGAGCGGCAGCTCGCTCAAGTCCTTGCCCTGCTGCAGGCCATGCTTGACGGCCGCAGCGACGACTTCATGCGCATCGCGGAATGGCACGCCCTTCTTGACGAGGTAGTCGGCCAGATCGGTCGCGGTCGCAAAGCCGCGCTGCGCCGCACGCTGCATCGCTTCGGGCTTGACGACGATGCCGCTCACCATCTCGGCCATGATGCGCAGCGTCGCCGCCAGCGTGTCCACCGTGTCGAACAGCGGCTCCTTGTCTTCCTGGTTGTCCTTGTTGTACGTCAGCGGCTGGCCCTTCATCAGCGTCAGCGTTGCGGTGAGGTGCCCATACACGCGGCCGGTCTTGCCGCGCGCCAGTTCGGCCACATCCGGGTTGCGCTTCTGCGGCATGATCGACGAGCCGGTGCAGTAGCGGTCGGCAAGGTCGATGAAGCCGTAGTTCTGCGTCATCCAGAGCACGATCTCTTCGGCCAGACGCGAGACATGCATCATCGTGATCGCGGCCCACGAACAGAACTCGATCGCGAAGTCGCGGTCGCTGACCGCATCGAGGCTGTTCATGCACAAGCCGTCGAAGCCGAGCGTCTTGGCGACGCGCTCGCGGTCGAGCGGGTAGCTGGTGCCAGCGAGTGCCGCAGCGCCGAGCGGCAGGCGGTTGACGCGCTTTCTCACATCGACGAGGCGCTCGGCATCACGCGAGAACATCTCGACATACGCCAGCAGGTGGTGCGCAAAGCTCACCGGCTGCGCGACCTGCAAGTGCGTTAAGCCGGGCAGGATGGTCTCGGTGTGCGGCTCGGCCACGGACAGCAACGAGCGCTGCATCTGCGCCAGCAACGGCGCCAGTGCGTCGATCTCGCCGCGCAGCCACAGCCGCACGTCGGTGGCCACCTGGTCGTTGCGCGAGCGGCCGGTGTGCAGACGCTTGCCAGCATCACCCACCAACGCCGTCAAGCGCGCCTCGATGTTCAGGTGCACGTCTTCGAGCTCCAGCTTCCACTCGAAAATGCCGGCGTCGATGTCGCTCTTGATCTGCGCCAGGCCGCGCTGGATGTCGGCTGCATCTTGTTGCGAGATCACGCCCTGCGCGGCCAGCATCTCGGCATGCGCCAGCGAGCCCGCAATGTCGGCCGCGGCCAGGCGCTGGTCGAAAGGAACGCTGGCGGTGTAGCGCTGCACCAGCTCGCTCATCGGCTCGCTGAACAAGGCCGACCAGCCGCGTGACTTGTTGGCGAGTGAGCCGTGTTTCGGATCGTTGGACATGGATGGAGCCGCGCAGGCCAAGGAGCAAAATGCTTTGCGTCTCTACCGCTCGACGCTGTTTTCATTCTATCGACGCCCCTCACGCCCAAGTGACGTTGCCCGACACCGCCCCCGCCGCCCTGTCCACGCTGCTGCCGACGTCCGACCTGTCGTCGGACGCGCCGCCGGCACGCGTCTCCGACGGCGCGGCCTTCGACGTCTGCCACGGCGCGCTGGCGCTGCGAGCGCTGCTCGCCGTCAACAGCGTCGTCCTGCTGGCCACGCTGGTGGCGTCGGACACCTTCACGCTGGCGGTTGCGGCCATCGGCCCGGCGCTGGCCGTCTCGCTGCCGGCGACGCTGCTCTGGCTCGGTCTGATCTGCGCGCTGCGTCGCCCGCTGGCCCGTCTGTCGCCGCCGCAGCGGCTGATGGCGCTGGCTGCGCTCGGCGCGCTGCTGGCTTGGGGCGCGACGCTGCCGCTGCTGGCCGTCGGCCTGCTCGAACCCTCGCCCTTGCGCGCCTGGTCGCTGCCGTTGGCGGGTGCTGCGATGGCGCTGCCGCTGGCGCTGTGGCTGCAATCGCGCGAGCGCGCGCGCACGCCGGCCGACGAGAGCGCGCGGCTGGCCGAGCTGCAGTCGCGCATCCGCCCGCACTTCCTGTTCAACACGCTCAACACCGCAATCGCGCTGGTGCAGAGCGATCCGGCGCGCGCCGAAGGCGTGCTCGAAGACCTGGCCGAGCTGTTCCGCGTGGCGCTGGCCGACAACGGTGGCGGCGGCACGGTGACGCTGGCCAGCGAGATCGATCTGGCGCAGCGCTACATCGCCATCGAGTCGCTGCGTTTCGGCGCACGCTTGCAAGTGCGCTGGGAGCTCGATGACGCGGCCAACGCCGCGCGGCTGCCGCCGCTGGCCCTGCAACCGCTGCTCGAAAACGCGGTGCGCCACGGCATCGAGCCGGCCGAGGACGGCGGCAGCATCCGCGTGCGCACACGCGCCGCCTTCGGCCGCGTCGAGATCGTCGTCGACAACTCGCTGCCCGGCGCCGGCGCGCGCCTGAACCCGGGCCACGGCGTGGCGCTGGATAACGTGCGCGCGCGGCTGCGGCTGCTGCACGACCTCGATGCGAAGTTCGAAGCCGGCAAACACGGTGAGGCGTGGCGGGTGCGCATCGTCGTGCCGATGGGGGAACGAGCGTGATTCGGGTGTTGATCGTTGATGACGAAGCCTTGGCGCGTTCTCGCTTGGCCGCGCTGGTCCGTGAGTGCCCCGAGCCGGCGTGTGAGGTGGTTGCCGAGTGCGCCAACGCACGCCAATCCACAGAGTGGCTCACCGCACACGCGGGCGGGGCCGACGTGGCGTTGCTCGACATCCAGATGCCCGGCGCGCTCGGCACCGAACTCGCGGCCGAGTTCAAGCGCATGGCGCAGCCGCCGGTGGTGGTCTTCGTCACCGCGCACAGCGAACACGCGCTGGCCGCGTTCGACCTCGAGGCGGTGGACTACCTGACCAAGCCGGTGAAACGCGATCGCCTGTTCGCGGCGCTGCAACGCGCGGCGCGGCGCGCGCCGGCGCACGGCAACGCGGCGACGGAAGACACCGCCGCCGCGGCGGCG
>CADEEN010000340.1 GCA_902826345.1 uncultured Burkholderiales bacterium
TGCACGATCGGCGACACCAGTCGCGGCACGTCGAGCGTTTCGTGCACTGCGGGCACGAGCTGGCCGAAGCCGTCCTGCATTTCGATCAACGAACGCGCATAGAACGGCGTATCTTCGAGCGTGCGCAGCACGCGCGGCGGCGCCGCGGCGCGGACCTGGCGGTCGATGCGCCACAGCGCGCTCGGCGCGAGGCGCTGCCGCGGCGAGGCTTCGAACTCGCTGCTCGAGCCGTCGGGCGCGAAGCGGCGCGTGATCAGGCGCGAGGCGCCGCCGCGTTTGACGTCGCTCGGCTGCACGTCGTAGATGACCGCGGTGCTGCCGCCGGCAGCCGCGGTGCGCAGCCAGTCCCAGCGCGTGAAGGCACGCTCGATCGGTTCGTCGCCTTCGTTGCTGTCGAGATAAGCGTGGCCTTGCCACTGCAACGCCGGCGTTTGCAGATTCACTTCGATGCGCGCGCACGGCGCGATCGGGCCCCAGCGGTGGCGGCGGCGGGCGTCGAGCGCGGCGTGGAAGGTCGTCAACGATTGCGGGTGCACGCGCAGCACGCCGCGCACGGTGCGTGGCAACGGTGCGCCGCGCTCGTCGATGCTGATTTCGAGCGCGTCGCCGTGCCAGCGCAGATGGCTCGGGCCGACGGCGAAGGCGCGGCGCTCGCGCTGCACGTGGCGCGCGCCGCGCTCGGTCATCGTCCAGCGCTTGGCGTGTGGGCTGTAGAGGCAGACGTTGATCGCGCAGTGATTCTCCGCCGGCGTGTCCTCATCGCGCGCCAGCGCGCGGCGGTAGTACGGTGAGAAGACGCTGCCGATGAAGGCGATGACGGTCAGGGCGTGGCGGCCGTCGTCGCTGATCGCATCGACGTACCACCAGCGATACGCACCCGATGTGCTTTCCCCGAGCGCGAGATCGAATCGAGGTGCGCCCGCAGCGTCGCGGCCGCCAAGCGGCCCGACATCGCCGCCATCGGCACGCCCGGCCCCGGGTGCGCGCTGCCCCCCGCCAGGTACAGCCCCGGCAGCGCCGTCGCCGCGCCCGGCCGCTTGAACAACGCCATCCAGCCGTGCGTCGCCGGCCCGTAGAGCGCGCCGCCCGAACCCGGGTAGAGGCGATTGAAATCCGCCGGCGTGCGCCGCAGCACCTGCGTGCGGCTCTTCAACTCCAGCGTCAGGCCGCACTGCTGCAGCAGCGCCAGACTGCGGTGTTCGCATGGTTCGATCTCCGAAGCGTCGAAGGCGTTCTCGTCCCCATCCGCGGGGGCGTTGACGAGCGCGAGCAGGCGTTCGCGGCCGGGCGGCGTATCGCCGTCGTGCAAGCGGTCCTGCGCGCAGACGTACACCGTGCCCTGGCGCGGCAGGCGACGCTGTCGGAACACGTCGTCGAATTCGCTGGCGTAGTCGTCGTCGAAGAAGACGTTGTGGCGCGACAGCGGGAAGCCTGTGCTGCGCGCGTGAATCGCCCAGGTCACGGCCGAGAGCGAACGCTCGGTGTTTTTCAGCGGCGCGCGCGTGATGCCGCCGACCTCGTCACCGAGCAGACCGAGCGCGAGCGAGTTGCTGTCGCCGTTGAAGACGATCGAGTCGGCGGCCAGTCGCTCGCCGCTGTGCAGCACGACGCCGCTGGCACGGCCGTGCGTGGTGGCGATGCGCTGCACCGCCGCGCCGTAGCGCAGCGCGACGCCGCGTGACACCGCCAGATCGGCCAGCCGCTGCGCCAGGCGAGCCATGCCGCCGTCGATCGACCAGACGCCGTCCTGCTCGACATGGGCCACGAGCATCAGCGTGGCCGGTGCGGACCACGGCGAGGCGCCGCAGTACGTGGCGTAGCGGGCGAAGAGCTGGCGCAGGCGCGGGTCGTGGAAGTGGCGTCCGAGCGATTGCCACAGCGACGCGAACGGCCCGAGCCCGGCCAGCGCCTTGATGCCGCCGGGTCCGAGGTCGGCGCCCATCTGCACGAGGCTCGGCCGGCTGGAGCGGATGTGCGGGCCTTCGAGGCGGCGGTAGATGGCCTTGGCTTCGGCGCAGAAGGCGATGAAGCGTTTGGCCTCGGCCGGCGACGAGAAGCGCGCGATGGCGTCGGCGCTGCGCTCGATGTCGGCATGCAGGTCGAGCCGCTCGGCATGGCCGCGCCAAGCGTGGCGGGCGAGGACCGACAGGGGCGTCAGTGTGACCAGCTCATCGAGCGAGCTGCCGACCTCGGCCAGGATCTCGTCGAACACCCAGCGCATCGTGAACACCGTCGGCCCGGCGTCGATGCGCGCGCCATCGACTTCGACGGCGCGCATCTTGCCGCCGGGCCCTTCAGTGGCCGGGCCGGCTTCGACGAGCGTCACGTCCAAGCCGCGCGCAGCCAGCAGTAACGACGAGACGAGGCCACCGATGCCGGCGCCGACGACGATGACCTTGTGCTCAGACAAAGGTCTTGCCATGCGTCTCACCATGCCATTGGCCTTCGATCGAGATCGGCGCGAAGCGGACGAACATCGACTCGCTGAACCAGCCTTGTTGGTACGCTCCCTGGATCGCCGTCTGATGCGCGCCGCTGCGCGCATACGCGTCCATCGCGGCACGGTTGTCCCACAGGCTGAACGTGGCCTGGCGCAGCAGCGGTGCTTCGCCGAGGCCGATGGCCAAGCGGCAGCCTTCGGCGCGCGCGATGCCGTCGTGCGTGGCCGGTGCGTGCTGCCAGAAGCGCGCCGCGTGGCGCAGGCGGATCGAGGCGCGCGTCAGCGCGGCCATCGGCATGTCCGCGTTGGTTTGCGCGCTGACGGCGAGCGACGCACCGCTCCAACTGCCGCGGCACGACGTCGCGCGCAACAGCGCGCACAACGACTCGCGTGCATGGCCACGGTACGCGCGCACCGCCGGCGAGTCCGCAGCAAACGCTCGCGCGCAGTCTTCAGCGTCGAAGAAGCAGATCAGCCCTTGATGGTCGAAGCCGGGCGCCAGGCCGAAGCCGCCGCCGCGTCCGCTGCCGAGCACGCGCGCAAAACGCAAGCCGGGCACGCGGCCCAGCGCACGCGCACCGAGCACGAGCCGCGACAAGCCCCACGGCACAGCGCGCGAATGAAACCGGGTCAGCAGCAACACTGCCACCGTGGGCAGCCCAGCCTCGCGAGGCATTGCTGCGCGATCCGGCTCGGCGTGCGGCGGTGGCACCGCAGGCACGAAAGCCCTGCGCAGCATCACGGCGCGCCGCCCTACTTCACCGTTACTTCCACGCGCCGCGCAAACGGGTCTTCGCCCTTGATGTTGGCTTCGGTCTGCTGCGGCTTGTCGAGCGTGATGCGGTTGGCGGCCACGCCGGCCTTGACCAGCGCATCGCGGATCTTGAAGGCGCGCTGCTTGGCGAGCTCCTGGTTGGCCGACAGCTTGCCCGATGCCGAGTGGTAGCCGGAGATCGTGGCCGCGCTGTCGGGCTGCGCGTTCAGCGCGGCCAGCAGCTTGTCGATCTTCTGCACCTCGTCGCCCTTCAACAGCGCCGAGTTGACCGGGAAGTACACGACCTCCTTGAGCGCCTGCGGCGCTGTGGCCGGTGCGGCGGCCACGACGGCCGGCGCCGCCACGGCCGCCGGTGCCGCGGCTGCGGGCGCGGCGGCTGCAGCCGGCGTCTGCATCGCCGTCGTCATCAGCCCGGGCCAGTCCTTGGCCATCGCCAGGCCGCCGAGCGGTTTGTTCACGCCCTGGTGGCAGGTGCTGCAGTTGGCCTTGGCGACGTCGCCGGTGGGGCCGAGCCGGTTGGCGGGGAAGGCCTTGGTCAGCGGCTCGATGTAGGCGTTGTTGACATCGCGCGCCATGCGGATGCCGTGGTACGCGGTGACGCGCTTGTCGTTCCACGACAGGAACGATTGCGTGTTGTGGCAGTAAGTGCAGTTCACGCCGAGCGACTTGCTGAAGTGGTTCATCAAGCTGTAGGTGTGCTCGGTCTGCTTGATCGACGCGAGGTTGCCGGTGGGCAGCGCCGTCGTGGTGTTGACGCGGATCGGCTCGCTGCCGGAGAGGTACGGCGTGAACGGGTCGTACGGCAGCGAGGCCAGCGCGATCGACGGCTCGGCCTTGTTCTGGCCGGCGTCGTCGCCCATGCCGGGGCGGGCGTAATTGTTCTTCGGCGTCACCGGCGCGAACCAGATGTTGGCCGGCACCGGGTTGCCGCGGTGGCAGGTGTAGCAGGTGACGCCGGTGGCGCCGACGTGCTTGGACCAATCGACGTTGAGCGAGCGGTTCATCTCGATCATGCGCCGCGCCACGACCTTGGTGTACAGGCTGTCGTCGGCAAGGTTGGCGACGTGGCAGTAGGTGCAGCCCTGCTCGGGCGACACCCAGGCCGTGATGGCCAGCATGTGGCGTGTGAACTCGCCGACCGACAAGTCACCGAGCACCTTGACGTTCTGGTAGATGTCCTTGGCCTTGGGACCATCGTTGGAACCGGGCGGCGGCAGGTCGGGCACGGCCGGCAGCGCGGCTTTGTTGGCGGCGAGCAGGCGCGGGTTGTCGACCTGCTGCAGGCCGGCTCCGCGCGGCTCGCGCTGCGTGCTCTGCATCGGCGGGCGCTCGCACGCCGACAGCAGCACGAGGCCGAGCAGCGAGGCGAAGACGAGTTTCAAGTTCATCACTTCGCTCCCGGAAGGGTGGCCGGGTCGATGACCTCGGGCCCGATGTGCGGATACACGGTGGCGAAGCCGTGCTTCACCGCCCACAGGTACCAGTTGTCGACCACGGTGCCGGTGAGCAGGATGCCGATGCCACCGGTGAGCGGCACCAGCACGGCGAACCACCAGGCCCAGCGGTGGATCGATTCCATCGTCGCGTTGAAGCCCATCGTCCAGCGCCAGAA
>CADEEN010000341.1 GCA_902826345.1 uncultured Burkholderiales bacterium
GGGTCCCGGCTGGCCGGCGTGATCGGCGCGGCGCGAGGTCTTTAGCGACGACCACAGCTCGCGCTGGCTGGTGACCATCTCGCTGACCGCGTGGCCGGCGCCGAGCCGGCGGCACAACATGCGAAACGGCCGGTCGGTCACGCCGGCCATCGGTGCGACGAACAAGTTGTTCGGCAGCGTGAATGCACCGAGTTTCATGTTGTGGCGTGAGGGGTACTGCTGAAAAAAGAGGCGTGAGTATAGCGACGCGAGGGCCCGGATAATCGATGCGAATGGAAGCCTGGGTTCACGCGCTGTTGGCGGCGCTGGCGCTGCCGAAGTACGGTCTCGTGACGCTGTTCTTCGTCGCCCTGCTGTCGGCGACGTTGCTGCCGATGGGCAGCGAGCCGGCAGTCGCCGGGCTGCTCTACCTGAACCCCGAGCTGTTCTGGCCGGCGATGTTCGTCGCCACTGCCGGCAACACCATCGGCGGCGCCATCAGCTGGTGGATGGGCTACGGCGCGGAGCGAGCGTTCGAGAAGGTCAAGCACCGCAAGCCGTCGGAAGTGAAGGCGCTGGCGTGGCTCGAGCGCTTCGGGCCGAAGGCCTGCCTGCTGGCCTTCCTGCCGCTGGTCGGCGATCCGCTGTGCGCTCTGGCCGGCTGGATGCGCCTGCCGTTCTGGCCCTGCGTCGGCTACATGGCCGTCGGCAAGTTCGCTCGCTATGTGATCTACACCGGCGCGCTGTTGTGGCTCTTCCCCGACCAGATGGGTAGCGCGAACTGACAGAATTCAGCCATGAACACCCCGACCTACGACGAGCTCAGCGCGCACTTCACGCGCCTGCACCACTACGCGCATCTGGGCTCCATCGTCAGTTGGGACCGCGCGGCCAACATGCCGCCCAAGGGCAACGACGCGCGCGCCTCGGCGATGGCCGAGCTGGCCGCGCTGATGCACCGCCTGCGCACCGAGCCGGCGCTCGGCGACCGCATCGTGCGCGCCGAGCAGGAGCCGCTGTCGGACCATCAGCGCGCCAACCTGCGCGAGATCCGGCGCGAGTGGTTGCAGGCCACGGCGCTGCCCGAGTCGCTGGTGACGAGGCAGGAGCTGGCCTCGTCGCGCTGCGAACACGCCTGGCGCACGCAGCGGCCGGCCAACGACTGGCGGGGCTTCCTCGACAACTGGCAGCCCGTCGTCGCGCTGGCGCGCGAAGAAGCGGCACTGCTCGCCGCGCAGACCGGCCTGTCGAAGTACGACGCGATGATGGACCGCTTCGAGCCCGGCATGCGCAGCGAGCAGGTCGGCCGCGTCTTCGGCGCCGTGCGGCAATGGCTGCCGGATTTGATCGACCGCGTCGTCGAGCGCCAGAGCAAGCAGACGCTGATCGACGCACGCGGCCCGTTCCCCGTGCCGGCGCAACAGGCGCTGTGCCAGCGCGTGGTGGCGATGCTCGGCTTCGACTTCGCCGCCGGCCGCCTGGACACGAGCACACACCCATTCTCCGGCGGCGTGCCCGAGGACGTGCGCATGACGACGCGCTACCGCGAAGACGAGTTCCTGCCGGCGCTGATGGGCACGGTGCACGAAACCGGCCACGGCCGCTACGAGCAGAACCGGCCGCGCGAGTGGCTCGGCCAGCCGGTGAGCGAAGCGCGCTCGATGGCGATCCACGAGAGCCAGTCGCTGTCGTTCGAGATGCAGCTCGGCAGCCACCCTGGCTTTGCCAAGGTCATTGCGCCGCTGCTCGGCCAGGCCTTCGGCGAGCAGCCGGCGTTCGAGCCCGGCAACCTGTGGCGGCTGATGACGCGCGTCAAGCGCGGCCTGATCCGCGTCGACGCCGACGAGGTCACTTACCCGGCACACGTCATCCTGCGCTATGAGATCGAGCGGCCGCTGATCGAAGGCGAGATCGAGCCCGAGGACGTGCCGGCGCTGTGGGACCAGAAGATGGCCGAGCTGCTGCACCTGGACACGCGCGGCAACTTCAAGGACGGCCCGCTGCAGGACGTGCACTGGCCGGAATCGCTGTTCGGCTACTTCCCCTGCTACTCGCTCGGTGCAATGTACGCCGCGCAGTGGTTCGCGGCGATGCGTCGCGCGATGCCCGACCTGGACGCGCGCATCGGCCGCGGCGAGTTCGCGCCGGTCTTCGACTGGCTGCGCGACAACATCTGGCAGCAGGGCTCGCGCTGGAGCACCGACGAACTGGCCGTGCGCGCCAGCGGCGAGGTGCTGAACCCGGCGCATTTCAAGGCGCATCTAGAGGCGCGGTATCTCGGCTGACGCTCAGCGCCGCGCGTTCTCCAGATCCGCCAGCGTTTCTTCGAGCTTCTTCAGCGCGCGCGCGGTGCGCGGCCCGCCGCGCCGCGCCTTGCCGAGCAGGCGGCGCTGTTCTTCGTCGAGCACGGCGTGGTCGAGCGTCACGCCATGCGGCGCCAGTTGCTTGGCAAGGGCCGAACGCCGCGAGCGCAACATCGCGCGCGTGCGCTGGTAGGCATGCTCGGCCAGCGCGCGGCGCTGCGACCAGCTGAAGGTGTTGGCGAGGAACATTTCGGCGTCGCGGTGGTCGGGCTCGAGCAGCAGGATGTCCGTCTTCGGGTGCGTCTGCGCGTAGCCCTTCATGCCGAGTTCCAGGCGCGAGTGGATCAGCGAGCGGAAGGTCTGCGACAGCACGACCGGCAGGCCACCGTCGATCAACCGCGGAATGCGCTCGTCGTTGCTGCCGAGCACCTTGTGTTTGTGCGAGTGCGTGGCATCGAATGGCACCAGCGGGTTCAGGCAGATCAGCAGATCGAGCCCGTCGTCGAGCAGCACGCTGGCGTGCAGCGTCTTCTTCAGCGCGCCATCGACGAGCGTGCGGCCCTTGACTTCAACCGGCGCGTACAGCCCCGGCAGCGCGGCGCTGGCCTGCACCGCCAGCGAGATCGGCACGTCGTCGAGCCCGGGTTCGCCGAAGGGCACGGCGTCGCCGCTGTCGAGATCGGTGGCGACGAGCACCAGCTTGCGCTTCAAGCGGCGAAAGTCGTTCGTGCGGCCCGGCTCGCTGAAGAGTTGGGCCAGACGCTCCTGCATCGCCTGGCCACTGAAGATCCCTGCGGGTAGCGCGCGGCCCAGGCGCTCGAAGGCGGCCATGCGCGAGCGGCCCTTGACGAAGTACTGGTAGGCGGCTTGCGCGCCGAGAGAGGGCAGTGACGCGGCGCGCTTCCAGTACTCGTCCCACGCCGGCTTCATCAGCAGCGACGGGCTGAACAGATCGGTGTTGTGCGACGTGTTCTCGATGAAGCTGGCGCACAGGTCACGCGGCGTCATGCCGTTGGCCAAGCCGGCGGCGACGAAGCCGCCGGCCGAGACGCCGACGTAGCCTGAGAGCTGCGTCAGATCGATGCCGACGAGCGCTTCGTCGAGCGCACAGAGCGCGCCGATCTCGTAGATCGCACCGAGCGGGCCGCCACCGGCCAAGGCCAATCCGATGCGCCGCTTGCGCGACGCAGCAGGGGCGCCGCGGCGCCCCTGAGTCTTCTTCTTGGACGCCGCGAGGCTCAAGCGGCCTTGCGCGCCGCGCGCTTGACAGGTGCCTTCTTGGCCGCTGCGCGCACGGTCTTGGTGGCTGCTTTCGCCGGCGTCTTGGCGCCGACCTTGGCCGAGAGCTCGTCGATGCGCTTGATCAGCGCATTGATGTCCTTGCGCGACGGCACGCCCATCTTGTTGAGCGCCTTCTCGACACGCGCTTCGAAGATCGACTCCAGCTTGTCCCACGACGCGCCGGCCTTCTCGCCGACACCGCCGGCCACGGCAGTCATCTTGCTGGTGACCGTGCTGATGCGCTCCTCGGCCAGCCCCTGGGTCTTCTTCTGCAGCTTCGAGCCTTGCTTCATCAACTGCTCGAAGGCCTTGCCGCCTTCGGCCTGTGCCTTGGAAAACGCGCCCATGCCGGCCAGCCAGATGTGCTCGGCCTGTTCCTTGACGGCGGCAGCGATCGGGTTGTCGAGCAGGCCGGCGGGGTTGGAGGCTTTTTTCTGCGCCATCTTTTGCAGCTTCTTGACCATGTGCGTGTCCTCGGGTGAATGGGTGCAGGAACTATAGGAGCGCCGAAGCCGCTTGCTTAGTGAGCCGTGTCTATGCTGCGACCGGGTCTGCGTTCGGGAAAGCGCGCGTGTGGCGCCCCAGGTTTGGCCTAAGAATCGGCGCTCGAAACGCCCGACCGAACAAGGAGAACACGATGCAGTATTTCGTCACCGGCGCCACCGGCTTCATCGGCAAACGCCTCGTCAAGAACTTGCTCGCACGCAAGGGCGCCACGGTGTACTTTCTGCTGCGCAAGGAGAGCGAGCGCAAGGTGCCGGAGCTGCTCGAGTACTGGGCAGTGACCAAGGCGCGTGCAGTTCCGGTTTACGGCGACCTGACGAGCAAGAAGCTTGGTGTCGCCGCCGATGAGATCAAGGGCTTGAAGGGCAGCATCAATGCGCTGTTCCACCTTGCCGCCGTGTACGACCTCAAGGCCGACGAAGAAACGCAGATCCAGGCCAACATCGAAGGCACACGCAACGTCGTCGAGTTCGCCAAGGCCATCGACGCCAAGCATCTGCACCATGTATCGTCGATCGCCGCGGCCGGCCTCTACGAAGGTGTGTTCCGCGAAGACATGTTCGACGAGGCCGAGAACCTCGACCACCCGTACTTCAACACCAAGCACGAGAGCGAGAAGATCGTGCGCAAGGAAAGCAAGGTGCCGTGGACGGTGTACCGCCCGGCCTTCGTCGTCGGTGACTCGCAAACCGGCGAGATGGACAAGATCGACGGCCCGTACTACTTCTTCAAGCTGATCCAGCGCATGCGGCAG
>CADEEN010000342.1 GCA_902826345.1 uncultured Burkholderiales bacterium
AGCGATTTCGAGATCGGCCGCGCGGTGGTCTACATGGCCAACCAGTCGGGCGGCAACCTGCCCGAGCCGAAGATGCCGGCCCCGGCCGCTGCGGCCGCCACCGATGCCGCGCCCGCGCCCGCGGCGGCTGCGGCGCCGACGGCAGCTACACCGGCGCCGGCCGCCGTGCCGCCGGCAGCGGCTGCGGTTGTCGCCGCTGCGGCGCCGGCTGCCGCCGCCAAGAGCGACGCCGCACCGGCGCTCTACACCAGCATCTGCGCGGCCTGCCACATCGCCGGCGTGGCCAACGCGCCGAAGCTCGGCGACAAGGCGGCCTGGGCGCCGCGCCTGGCCTTGGGGGTCGATGGCCTGACGGCCAGCGTCATCAAGGGCAAGGGCGCGATGCCGCCCAAGGGCGGTGCGGGCGCGGCCAGCGACGCCGAGATCAAGGCCGCGGTCAGCTACATGCTGTCCACCGTGCAGTAGCTCTCTTCGTACGCCGTGGACGAGCCGGCCTTCGCGCCGGCTTTTTCATGCGTTGCGCTGTCGTGCCTGCGGGCTCAGGATGTGTCCGAAGCGCCCGGCCATGTCGGCAAACGGCAGTGGCTGCGGTTGCCATGCGCCCGCCTCGACGGCGCGCGCGGCCTCGTGCATGTCCTGCGTGTGCACGAGGCCCAGCCCGCGTTCGCTGTCGACGAACAGCCGGCCGTGCTCATCGAGCCAGGTCTGGCGCGCGGTCGCGGCCAGGCCGCTGTGCGTCGTCAACGAATAGTCGGTGCCGAGTCGCCACACCCACGGCGCCGCTTCGAGCTCGACGTACACACGCTGCGGCCCGTTCTGGAAGAACCACGCGCCGTCGCCGTCGCGCTCGTAGTTGCGCTCGATGAAGTCGATCAGCTTGGCGTGCTCGATGCGGCTGCCCTTGATGCGCGGAAACGGCCCGGCGGCCTGCACGCGGTCGTCGCGCATGTACCAGTCGCCGCGCGCGTCGAGCGCCAGCCAGCCGTGGCAGGCCGGCACATGGGGCCATTTCTTCAGCGCCGCTTCGACGATGGCATCCATGTCAGCAGTGTTCTCGCAACCAATTCAGCACGGCCTTCGGCATGGTTTGTACATGACCCGGCCAGCGCCCGCCGGCAAAGCCCACATGACCCCCGTGCGCGGGTTGCCAAAGCGTGACGTGCGCGCCGACCTCGGCGGTGCGCGGCAGCGACGCGGCCGGCACAAACGGATCGTTGCGCGCGTTGACCACCAGCGCCGGGATGCGGATGGTGTGCAGGTGCGGCTTGGCCGACGCGCGCGCCCAGTAGTCCTCGGTGCTGGCAAATCCATGCAGCGGCGCCGTGAAGAGGTTGTCGAACTCGTACAGGTCGCGCGCGGCGAGCATGCGCTCGCGGTCGAACAGGCCCGGGTGCTGCGCCAGCTTGGCCAGCGCGCGCGGCTTCATCGAGGCCAGGAACATGCGCGTGTAGGTCAGCCGCGAGAAGCCGCGGCCGATGGCGTGGCCGCCTGCCGCCAGGTCGATCGGCGAGCACACCGCGGCCACCGCCTGCGCCGTCTGCGCCGCGCCGTGGCCGGCTTCTTCGGTCCAGCGCAGCAGCGCGTTGCCGCCGAGCGAAACGCCGGCCACGAGCAGCGGCTCGGCGCTGCGCTCGCGCAGGCGACGCAGGATCCAGCCGACCTCTTCGAAGTCGCCCGAGTGATAGGCCCGCGGCGCGCGGTTCAACTCGCCCGAGCAGCCGCGAAAGTGCGGCACCGCGAAGTGCATCCCCGCGGCTTGCGCTTCGCGCGCGAAGCCTTCGGCGTACTGGCTGCGCGACGAGCCTTCGAGGCCGTGGAACATGACGAGCCAGCGCGCATCGGGGTTGGCCGCGCGCTGGATGTCGACATCGACGAAGTCACCATCCGGCGCGTCCCAGCGCTCGCGCTCGTAGTGCGGCGTGGTGCCGGAGAACTGGCGCGAGACCAGGGCCGGCCAGATCGTCTGCGCGTGCCCGCCGGGCAACCACCACGGCCCCGTCTACGACGCCAGCATCTAGTGCAGCGTGGAAGGCGCGTCGGCCACGATCTCCTGCGCTTCGCGCGGCGAGCCCGGGCTGGCGTGGTGCAGCACCAGGCGCCAGCCCTGCGTCGTCTTGAAATAGACGTTGGTCGCCAGCACCCAGGCCGTCTGCGCGCCCTCGGCGGTGGTGATGTCGACACGCTCCAGGACGTGATGCACCGAGCTGCCGCCCGTTTGCACGCGGCGCACCTGCTGCGGCCGCACCGGAATCGGGCCGTTGGCGAACATCGAATCGAACGACGCGCGCACCGCGCCGTGGCCGACGACGCGCGGCCCGCCCGGGTGCACGCAGGCCACCTCGTCGTCGTCGGACCAGGCGGCCATCAGCTGCTCGATGTCGCCGCGCTGCAGCGCTTCGTAGAACTGCGCCTCGACGTCGTCGGCCGACACCATCATCGCGGCGGCACGGGCTTTGGCTTGCGGCATGGCAACGATTCTAGAGAGTGCACTGTTGTGTGGAGGGCAACCGGAGCGTGAACTGCGATCCTTGTTGCGCCTGGCTCTGCACGTCGATCGTGCCGCCCATCAGCTCGGCCAGCGAGCGCGAGACGGCCAGGCCGATGCCGGTGCCTTCGATCGTCGAATGCCCGTGCGCGCCGCGCTGGAAGGGCTCGAAGACACGCCCCAGGTGCTCGGCGGCGATACCGACGCCGGTGTCGGCGACTTCGATGACGACGAAGGCGCCGTCGCCGTGCGCGCGCAACGTCACCGCGCCGCCGGAGCGGTTGTACTTGACGCCGTTGGACAGCAGGTTGAGCAGGATCTGCTTGAGCCGCGTGCGGTCGGCGCGCACCAAGAGGCCCGCCGCGGTCGCGCCGATGACGTTGACCTGCGCCGCCGCGGCCTGGGCCTGCATCAGCGCCACGCATTCATCGACCAGTGGCGACAGCGCCACGCTGTCGAGTTGCAAACGCAAGTGGCCCGACTCGATGCGCGTCAGGTCGAGCAGGTCGCCGATCATCGTCAGCAGGTGCTCGCCGGCTTCGCGGATCAGTTGCACCGGCCGGCGGTGGGCATCGGCCAGCGGCGGCGTGCGCGACAGCTCGAGCAGTTGCGAGAAGCCGAGCACGGCGTTGAGCGGCGTGCGCAGCTCGTGGCTCATGCGCGAGAGGAACTCGGTCTTGGCGCGGCTGGCCGCTTCGGCGGCCACCTTGTCGCGTGAAGCGGCTTCGAGCTCGCGCAGGTCGGTGACGTCGGCGATGTAGCCGAACCAGGCGGTGCCGCCGTCGCCGACTTGCGCATCGACGCGCTGCGGCGACGCCGTGCCGAGCAGCCAGCGGTCGGCGCCGTCGCGGCGGCGGATCGGAAACTCCAGGCGCCACTGCGCGCCGCGCCGCGCCGACACAGCCAGGCTGGCGCGCAGGCGCTCGCGCCACTCCGGGTGCACGCGGCGCAGCAAGGCGCTCGCGTCGGCGGTCAGCTCGGCGGCGGTGACGCCGAAGATCGCTTCGCAGCGCTCGCTGACGTAGGAGAACCAGCCCACCCGGCCGTCGGCGCTTTGCATGAACTGGTAGAGCACGCCCGGCACGTGGCGCGCGATCAGCGCCAGGCGCTCGCGATCGGCCGAGGCCTGCGACTCGAGTTCGCGCTGCAGCGTGATGTCGGTCTGCGTGCCGAGCATGCGCCGCGGCGAGCCGTCGAGGCTGCGCTCGACGATGCGGCCGCGCTCGTGCAGCCAGCGCCAGCGGCCGTCGGCCGCGAGCGCGCGGTAGATGTGCTCGTACTGATCGATCTCGCCGCGCTCGTGGCGCAGGTAGGCGGCATGGTTGTGATCGCGGTCGTCCGGGTGGATCAGCAGGTCCCACATGGCTTGCGTCGGCGCGAAGTGGTCCGCGGCGTAGCCGAGCATCTCGAAGCCTTCGTCGATGTCGGCGAGCTCGTCGGTGCCCGGATGCCACTCCCAGACGTAGGTGCCGGCGCCGCGCAGCGCCATGCGCAGCAAGGCGCTGTCGTCGCCCGACGCCCGCGCGCGCGGGCGGCCGCAGGCCGCGGCCAGGGCCGCGGCGGCTTCGCACAGCGGCTCGAAATCGGTCAGCACATCGCCGTCGGCGGCCGTCATGCACAGCAGGCCGACGCGCGCTGACAGATGGTCCAGCGGCAGGCACCAGCAGCCGTCAGCGGATTGCGCCGGCGCGCCCGCCGCCACCGCGCCGAGGGCCGGGTTGGGCGGCGGCGCCAGCTCGTCGACCCACCGGCGCTCGCCGTCGGCCAGCCAGCTGATGCTGACGCTGCGCCCGGTCTCCATCAGATGGCGCCGCAGCAGCGACAGCGAATGCACGGCATCGCCATGCGTGACCTGGTGCAGCAGGGCCTGCCGCGACAGCGCAAGCCAATCCGTTGGGCCCACCCGCAAAAACTTCAGTGGCCGCCGCGCGCCGCGCCGGCGGCAAGTTGGTAGCGCGTGCCGCAGTACGGGCATTGGCCTTGCCCCGTCGTCCGCACATCGATGAACACGCGCGGGTGGTTGCTCCACAGCGCCATCTTCGGGTTCGGGCAGAACACGGCACGGTCGCCGTGCAGATCGGCCGCGCCGATCAGGACGGCGTCGCTGTGGGCCTTGGCGTTGACGATGGTCATACCCGGTCCAGCCACTCCGCGTACTTCGCAGTGCGGCCGTTGACGATATCGAAGAACGCGCTCTGGATTTTCTCGGTGATCGGGCCCCGCGAGCCGATGCCGAGCTGGATGCGGTCGAGCTCGCGGATCGGCGTGACTTCAGCCGCAGTGCCGGTGAAGAAGGCCTCGTCGCAGATGTAGACCTCGTCGCGGGTGATGCGCT
>CADEEN010000343.1 GCA_902826345.1 uncultured Burkholderiales bacterium
AGCCGCGCACGAAAGCGCTGTGGTGTTCGTCGAACGCGAACTCGGGGTTCCACAGCAGCGAGGCGTAGCCGAAGATCCACAGGTCCCGCTGGCCGCCCCATTCGCGGCGCGTGCGCGTGAGCAGGGCCTGCGGGTCACGCAGCGGGGCCACGGGCACGAGCGCTGGTGGCACGGGCGAGGGCGGTGAATGAATGGCCATGGAAGCGCATGATCGCATAAGCCGTGCGCTTGTTTTGACGATGTAACTAGATTACGTCAGAATCAGCGCATCGGTTACATCGCGAGGCTTCGATGAAATCTGCCGTTCTCGACATCACGCAGCGCATCCGCGAACGCAGCGCCCCCACGCGGCGCGCCTACCTGACGCGCATCGACAGTTTGATCCAGCGTCCACGCGGCAGCGACCGCATGGGCTGCGCCAACGTGGCGCATGCCTTCGCCGCGATGCCGGCCAACGACAAGTTCAAGGTCGTCGCCGAGCGCGCGCCGCACATCGGTGTGGTCACCGCGTACAACGACATGCTGTCGGCGCACCAGCCGTACGAAAAATTCCCCGAGATCATTCGCGACGAAGCGCGCCGCCACGGCGCCACGGTGCAGGTGGCCGGCGGCGTGCCCGCCATGTGCGACGGCGTCACGCAAGGGCTGCCGGGCATGGAGCTCTCGCTGTTCTCGCGCGACAACATCGCCATGGGCACGGCGATCGCGCTGACGCACGATGTCTTCGACGCCGCGCTCTTGCTCGGCGTGTGCGACAAGATCGTGCCCGGCCTGTTGATCGGCGCGCTGCACTTCGGCCACCTGCCGATGGTCTTCGTGCCCGCGGGGCCGATGAGCACCGGCCTGTCGAACAGCGACAAGTCGAAGGTGCGTGAAAAGTTCGCCACCGGCGAGGTCGGCCGCGACGCGCTGCTCGAAGCCGAGAGCGCGGCGTATCACGGCGCCGGCACCTGCACGTTTTACGGCACCGCGAACAGCAACCAGATGCTGCTCGAAGCGATGGGCCTGCATGTGCCGGGCGCGGCCTTTGTGCACCCGCATGCGAACCTGCGCGAGGTGTTGACGCGCGAGGCGGTGCGCACGGTGCTCGGCATCACGCAGCGGGGCACGCGGTTCACGCCGATCGGCAAGCTGGTCGACGAGCGCGTGGTCGTCAACGCGATGGTGGCGCTGCTGGCCACCGGCGGCTCGACGAATCACCTGATCCATTGGGTGGCGGTGGCGCGCGCGGCTGGCATCGTCATCGACTGGACCGATTTCTCCGATCTCTCCGCTGCCACGCCGCTGCTGGCGCGTGTGTACCCCAACGGCAGCGCCGACGTGAACCAGTTCCAGAGCGCAGGCGGGCCGGGCTATGTGTTGCGCGAGTTGCTAGAAGAAGGCTGCATGCACCGCGACGTGATGACCGTGGCGCCGCACGGCATCGCGGCGTATGGCGAGCTGCCGTCGCTCGACGGCGAGCGCCTGACGTGGCGCGCGTTGCCAAGGGATAGCGGCGACGAAACCATCGTCCGCCCCGCATCACGGCCATTCACTGCCAGCGGCGGCTTGAAGCTGCTGCAAGGCAACCTCGGCCGCGCCGTCATCAAGATCAGCGCGGTGCCCGAAGACCGCTGGGTCGTCGAAGCACCGGCGCGCGTGTTCGATGGCCAGGAAGGATTGCATGCCGCGTTCAAGGCCGGAGAGCTCGACCGCGACGTCGTCTGCGTCGTGCGCTTTCAAGGCCCACGCGCCAACGGCATGCCCGAGCTGCACAAGCTGACGCCGCCGCTGGCGGTGCTGCAAGGCAAGGGCTTCAAGGTGGCGCTGGTCACCGACGGCCGCATGAGCGGCGCGTCTGGCAAGGTGCCTGCGGCGATTCACGCCAGCCCGGAAGCATTGGCTGGCGGGCCGCTGGCCAAGGTGCGCGACGGCGACGTGATTCGCTTGGACGCCGTGAAATGCACGCTCGATGCACTCGTGCCGGCAGCGACGTGGGACACGCGCACCGCAGCGCCGATCGCGCTCGCGCAAGCCGAAGACAACGCGCACGGCCTCGGCCGCGAGTTGTTCGGCGGCATGCGGAAGAATGTGACGAGCGCCGAAGAGGGCGCATGCACGTGGATGTAGTCCCGTTCGCCCTGAGCTTGTCGAAGGGTTTGCGCTGTGCCAACAAGGCTTCCTTCGACAAGCTCGGGACGACCGGAAATACAAGCTCAGCCCGAACGGCTTTCAGGAAATGCAGATGATCAAACATACCCTCGACCTCATCACCTTCGGCCCCGTCATCCCCGTCATCGTGCTCGACCACGTCGAACACGCGGTGCCGCTGGCGCGCGCGCTCGTGCTCGGCGGCGTGCGCGTGCTCGAGGTGACGCTGCGCACGAAGGCTGCGTTGGCCTGCATCGAAGCCATCGTGCGCGAGGTGCCCGAGGCGATCGTCGGCGCCGGCACGCTGCGCACGGCCGACGACGTGCATGCGGCGAAGCAGGCCGGCTGCCGGTTCGGCGTCAGCCCCGGCTACACGAGCGAGATCGCGCAGGCTTGCCGCGCCGTCGGCCTGCCGCTGCTTCCCGGCGTGGCCACCGCGAGCGAGGTCATGCAGGCCAACGCCGACGGCTTTTCGTTCCTCAAGTTTTTTCCCGCCACGGCCGCCGGCGGCATACCGATGTTGAAGGCCCTGGCCGGACCGTTCCCGGATGTCGCCTTCTGCCCCACCGGCGGCATCACCCCCGACACCGCGCCGCAGTTCCTCTCGCTGCCCAACGTCAAGGTCTGCGGCGGCTCGTGGTTGACGCCGGGCGATGCGGTGGCCTGCGGCGATTGGTCGTGCATCACAACGCTGGCGCAGGCGGCGAGCCGGCTGCGCGCGTGATTCGCAAGACGATCACACGGCGCGACGCGTTACGCTGCGCTCTGCTCGCAGCAGCGCCGATGCTCACTGCGCGCGCGCAAACAGCAAGCGCTTGGCGCGAGCGCGCTGTCACGGCGCCCGAGCCGCTGGCGCAGGTGCGCGCGGCGGAGACCGACGGCTGGATCGCCGTCGGCCGCAGCGGCGGGTTGTGGTGGCTGCGCAGCGGCGCGCCGGTGCAGCGCCTGGCCAGCAGCATCGATGCCGAGACACCGGTCGCCGCAGCGCACGGCCGCGTCGTCGCGCGGCGCAGCGATGGCCGGCTGTGGATCGGCGAGGGCAACGCGCAGGCTTCGTCGGCGCAGCCCGTGGCCGCGCATGCCGGTTGCGTGGTGCTGCCGCTGGGCATCATCGCCGTGCAGGGCGAGGGCACGGCGGCGCGACTCGTGCGTTTGGAGCCCGGCGCCGGCGGCGCGTGGACTGCAATCGCCACCAGCCGCGAACCCGTGCTGGCCGATGCGCAGCCGCTGCAGGTCGATCTCGACGGCGGCGGCGACGCCGGCCACATCGCCGTGCTCGCCGGACCCGACGCCGCACGCTACCGCCACGGCGTGCTCGGCGATGCGGTCGAGGCGACGCGCGTGCTGTACCTCGAGCGCCACGACCTGTCGCCGCTGCGCGAGCTGACGCTGCCGGCGCCGCATGTGTTCGAAGACAACCGCCTGCGCGTCTGGCGCGGCGGCGACGGGCGCAGCGCGCCTGCACTCATTGCCGTGCGCTCCGGGCCGCAAGGCGCGCAGCTCGCGTTGATCGAAGCCGATCGCAGCAAAGCCGCGGCGCTGCGCGTCGCCGCGCTCGGCGAGCCCATCGGCAGCGCCAACCGCTGGATGTCGCCGAGCACCGACGGCCGTCACCTCGTTTCGGTGCACACACCGCACCTGTCGGGCGCTTTGCACACGGTGCGCCGCGACGGTGAGCGCCTCGTGTCGTCGCCGCTGGCCGAAGGCGTCAGCAACCACGCCATCGGCGCGCGCGAACTCGACACCTCGGCCTGGCTCGGCAGCCGCTACGTCATCGCCGATCTGAGCTCGCGCCGCCGCTTGCGTTGCGTCGATACCGGCACGCGGCGCGAACTGGCGCCGCTCGAACTGGCCGCGCCGCTGCGCTCGATCAGCGCCGACGCGCAGCGCCGCACGCTGGCCTGCGTGCTCGCCGACGGTGCGCTGCGCGTGATCGCGCCGGCGTGATCACGCGGCGACCGGGACTCAGCGCACCGCCACCGGCGAACCCGCCGAGCCCGTGGCGCCGACGATCGGCATCGGGCTGTAGAGGTAGAGAAAGCGCCACGCCTTGTCGGCGGCCAGCGCGTCGAGGTCCATGTTCTCCTGGTTGACGATGCCGTGGCGCGTCAGCAGGTGCACGTGCACGCAGAAAGCGCAACCCGGGTCCTTGGCCGGAATGTTCTCCAGGCCCCAGGTGTCGCTGCCGACGACGCCGGCCTGCACCGTGTCGCTCAGCCAGCGCGCCACTTCCATGCCGATGCCGGGCTCGCCGCTGTTGAACTTGGCGTTGTCCTTGATCCAGTGCACGCCCCAGCCGGTGCGAAAGAAGAATCCGTCACCGGGCAGGAAGCGCACGTCGGCCAGTCCTTGTTTGGCCAGCGCGTCGCGCACGTCGGCCAATCCGATCTCGTAGCCGGCTTCGAGAAAGGGCACGCCCTTGGCGCCGGCCACGTCGACGAGGAAGCCGCGGGCGACGATCGGGTGCAGCTTCTCGACGCCGTTCTTCTTCAGGCCGGCAGCGCCCTCGATCTCGAGCTGTGTCACGCCGTTGTAGTAGCGGATCTGGCTCTTGTCGGCCGCGCCGTTGACGGCCACGCCGATGTGGCCCAGGCCGTCGAACTGCGTGCCGATCTGGCCGATTTCGGTGGCGACGAACTCGTCGTTGTAGACGGTGGCGCTGGCGCCGAACGGGCCGCCCGTGGGGC
>CADEEN010000344.1 GCA_902826345.1 uncultured Burkholderiales bacterium
GCTGGCCGACCTGCGCGCCGGACGCATCCGCGGCCGCGCGATCCTCAAGCCATGAACGCCGACAACCTGAACCCGATGGCAATCTGGCGCGACTGGATCGTCAAGTCCGAAGCGCAGTGGAGCGAGACGATGTCGGGCCTGCTCAAGGACGAGCGCGCCGGCTCGGTGTTGAAGCGCCAGCTCGACGAAGCGCGCATGGCGCACCGCCAGTTCGGCGAGGTGGCGCAGGCCGCGCTCGCCGCGGCCTACCTGCCGACGCGCGCCGACATCGAAGCGCTCGACGAGCGCATGGGCAAGCTCGAGGACGGCCTGGCGCAGGTGAGCGCACAGGTGGCGGCGCTGCGCGAGGCGCTGGTGGCGCAGGGCGCCGCCAAGGTCGCGCGCGTGCCGCGCAACCGCGCCGCACCCAAGAAGAGCAAGGCGCCGTGACCGCCGCGCAATCGCAGGCGCTGCCCAACCCGATGCAGCGCGCGCTGGCGCGCCTGGGGCTGCCCGTGGACGAGGCCGCCGCGATGGCGGGGCCGCTCGGCGTCACGCCCAAGGAAACGATCCACGCCTGCGGCACGCTGAAGCTGCACCACTACAAGCCGCTGGCGGACAGCGTCTACCGCGTGCCGGTGCTCGTCGTCACCTCGCTCGTCAACCAGCCCTACATCCTCGACCTGGTGCCGGGGCAGAGCATGGTGGAGTTCCTGCTGCGCCAGGGCTTCGACGTCTACCTGATCGAGTGGGGCCGGCCGCGCCGCGAGCACAAGGATCTGACGCTCGAGGACCACGTGCTGCGCCTGCTGCCCGGTTGCGTCGATGCGGTGCTGCGCGACAGCGGCGAGAAGGAACTCTCGATCATCGGCTACTGCGTCGGCGGCCTGCTCTCGGTGCTGTACGCCGCGTTGACGCCGTCTTCCGCAAAAGCAGCGCCGCTGAAGAACCTGGTCTGCATGGCCGCGCCGATCAACGCCGATGGCCTGGTGTCGCTCAAGGCCTGGATGGGCGAGGGCTTCGACGAAGAGGCCCTGCTCGAGCAGTACGGCAACGTGCCGGCCGACTGGGTGCAGAACACGCTGCGTGCGCTGCGCCCGTTCGGCAAGCTGGCGGGCGCGGCCAACCTGCTCAACCAGATCGACAATGAAGACACCGTGCGCTCGAACCTGCGCATGGGCAAGTGGGAGAGCGACAACATCCCCTTCCCCGGCGGCGTGTTCCGGCAGATGGTCAACGACTTCCTGCGCGGCAATCAGCTGGTCAAGGGCACATGGCAGGTCGGCGGCCGGCGCGTCGAGCTGAGCAAGATCAGGCAGCCGCTGCTGCACCTGCTGGCGCAGGACGACCACATCACGCCCTACGCGTCGGCGAGCGACCTTGTCCGGCTCGCCGGCAGCCGCGACAAGAGCGAGCACGTCGTCAAGGGCGGCCATGTCGGACTCGTCGCCGGGCGCGGCGCGCAGACGCGCATGTGGCCGGCGCTCGACGCCTGGCTCGCGCCGCGATCCGTCTAGTTTTTTCTGTTTGTGGAGATCCGATGCGTTGTTATTGCGTGATGCACCACGGCCAGCCGCTCGAGCGGGTGGAAAAGGACATCCCCGTGCCGCAGGGCAGCGAGGTGCTGGTCAAGGTCAAGGCCGCCGGCCTGTGCCACACCGACCTGCACCTGTGGGAAGGCCACTACGACCTCGGCGGCGGCAAGAAGCTGATGCTGGCCGACCGCGGCATCAAGCCGCCGATGACCCTGAGTCACGAGATCGTCGGCGAAGTGGTGGGCAGCGGTAAGACGGTGCTCGTGCACCCGTGGATCGGCTGCGGCGAGTGCGCGGCCTGCCAGCGTGGTGAAGAAAACATCTGCATCAAGCCGCAATCGCTCGGCGTGGTGCGGCCCGGCGGCTTTGCCGAGTACGTGATCGTGCCGCATGCCCGCTACCTCGTGGACATCGGCGGCCTCGACGACGCCGAAGCCGCGCCGCTGGCCTGCGCCGGTGTCACGACCTACAGCGCGTTGAAGAAGTTCGGCGAGCGCATCAAGACCGATCCGCTCGTCATCATCGGCGCCGGCGGCCTCGGGCTGATGGCGATCGAGGTGCTGAAGGCGATGGGCGGCAAGGGCGCGATCGTCGTCGACATCGACCCTGCCAAGCGCGACGCTGCGTTGAAGGCCGGCGCGATCGCCGCCATCGACGCCAAGGCGCCCGATGCCGTCGGGCAAGTGCAGGCCGCGACCAACGGCGGCGCGCGTGCGGTGCTCGACCTGGTCGGCGCCACGCCCACCGTCACGCTCGCCACCGCGGCCTGCGCGCGCGGCGGCCACATCGTCATCTGCGGCCTGATGGGCGGCGACATCACGCTGTCGTTGCCGGTGATTCCGATGCGCCCGCTGACGCTGCAGGGCAGCTATGTCGGCACGCTCGAAGAGCTGCGCGAGCTCGTCGCGCTGGTGCAGCGCACGAAGATGAAGCCGATCCCCGTGCAGCGCCGGCCGATGGAAGAGGCCAACGCGGCGATGCAGGATCTGATCGCCGGCAAGGTCGTGGGCAGAACGATCCTCGTGCCCTAGATGCCCTTCGTCGACCGCGACGGCGCCCGCATCCACTGGACTTCGCTCGGCAAGGGCGAGCCGGTGGTGCTCATCATGGGGCTGGGCTGCAGTTCGGCGCTGTGGTTCCGCGTTGCGCCGCAACTGGCCAAGAGCCACCGCGTGATCCTGCTCGACAACCGCGGCAGCGGCCAGACGCAGGTGCCGCACTACGTCGTGCACCGCGTGCAGCACATGGCGGCCGACGTGGTGGCCGTCATTGCGGCCGCCGGCGAGGCCAGCGCCCATGTCGTCGGCTTCTCGATGGGCGGCATGATCGCGCAGCAACTGGTCATCGACTTCCCGCAGCGCGTGCGCAGCCTGGCGCTGCTCGGCACGCACAGCGGCGGCCCGTGGGCGGTGCAGGCCGAGCCCAGGGTGCGCCAGCTGCTGTTCGACAAGGCGACGATGAGCGCCGAAGACAGCCTGCATGCGATGCGCCCCTACACCTACGCCCGCGACACCTCCGACACGCTGTTCGACGAAGACGCGCTGGTGCGCCTGGCCCACCAGCCGAGCGCACGCGACTACCAGGCGCAGCTCTATGCGCTGATCGGCTGGTCGGCCTGGCTCGATCTGCCGCGCTTCAAGTGCCCCACGCTCGTCATGCATGGCCTGCAGGACCAGCTCATCCCGCCCGCCAACGCCGCGCGCACCGCCGAGCGCATCCCCGGCGCGACACTGATCGAGCTGCCCGAGGCCAGCCACTGGCTGATGACCGACCAGAATGCGCAGGTCATCGACGCCCTGCGAACGCACATCGACGCCCACACCCCCTCATGACGACGAACCCAGTCAACGGCGCCCTGCACGGCCTGAAAGTCATCGACCTGTCGCGCGTGCTCGGCGGCCCCTACTGCACGCAGATCCTGGCCGACCACGGCGCCGACGTGCTCAAGATCGAGCCGCCACAGGGCGACGAGACGCGCGGCTGGGGCCCGCCGTTCGACGCGCACGGCACCGCCAGCTACTTCCTGGGCCTGAACCGCAACAAGCGCGGCATGACGATGGACCTGGCGCAGCCCGCGCAACGCGAGGCGCTGCTCGCGCTGCTGGCCGACGCCGACGTGCTGGTGGAGAACTTCAAGACCGGCACGATGGAGAAGTGGGGCCTGGGCTTCGGCACGCTGTCCGCGAAGTTCCCGCGCCTGATCCACTGCCGCGTCAGCGGCTTCGGCGCCGACGGCCCCAAGGGCGGCCTGCCCGGCTACGACGCCGCCATCCAGGCCATGGTCGGCCTGATGAGCGTCAACGGCGAGACCGACGCGAACGGCGGCCAGCCTGTGCGCATGGGCGTGCCGGTGGTGGACCTGTTCACCGGCCTCAACGCCGCGCTCGGCATCCTGCTGGCGCTGAAGGAGCGCGAGAAGAGTGGCCAAGGCCAGTTCGTCGAAGCCGCGCTGTACGACTGCGGCCTCGCGCTGCTGCACCCGCACTCGGCAAACCACCTGCTCGACCCGCGCATCGTGCCCGGCCGCAGCGGCAACGCGCATCCCAACATCTGCCCCTACGACACCTTCGCCACCGGCAGCACGCCGATCTTCCTGGCCGTGGGCAACGACGGCCAGTTCGGCAAGCTGTGCGAGCTGATCGGCGCGCCCGAGCTACCCGGCGACCCGCGCTTCGCCACCAACCGGCAGCGCAACGCGCACCGCGAGGTGCTGAAGCAACTGCTCGAAGCGAAGCTGAAGCAGTTCGACTGCGAGCCGCTGGCCGACCGCCTGGTGCGCGCCGGCGTGCCCTGCGCGCCGATCCACGACGTGCCAGCGGCGCTGGCCGACCCGCACACGCAGCACCGGGGGATGGTGGTGGAGATCGGTGATGCCTACCGCGGGGTGGTGTCGCCGGTCAAGTTGTCGAGGACGCCAGCGACGTATCGGTTGGGGCCGCCAACGAGGTAGGCACGGCGGCTGTTGGCCTGTTTGACAACGATCGCCCGGTGTTGGCATACTCGCCAACGTGAAAGCCACGCTGATCACTCGCTTGAAGGACGTGACCCCCGAAGGCGACCTGATCGAGTTGGTCGTTTGGCGTGTGCCGCAGCCGGTGCCACCGAGCGGGCATGAGTACAAGTACCGCGCAGCCTACGTCGTCGACGGCGTGCGCATCGTCGGCTTCGACAACGAGCGCGGCAAGGGTGACCACTGCCACATCGGCGGCCGGGAACGCGCCTATGCGTTCGTCTCCGTCGAGCAACTGATCGAAGACTTCATCGCAGCGGTGGACGCTGCAAGGACAGGGCGATGAGCAATA
>CADEEN010000345.1 GCA_902826345.1 uncultured Burkholderiales bacterium
ACGAGCGCGAGCTGACCGGCGGCAACGGCATGGTCGAGATGGGCACCTTCGTCGCCATCCTGCTCGGCAATGTCGTCGGCGGCTTGTTGATCGCCGTGCCGCTGATCGGCGCGCACCACGTGGCGATGGCGTGTGTCGCGCTGGCGCTGCTCGGGCGCGTGACGGCGCAGTTCGTGCCCGCCTCGCCGGCCACCGACCCGTCGCTCGCCATCAACTGGAACCCGATCACCGAGACGCTGCGCAACCTGAAGCTCGCGCACGGCAACCCTGTCGTCTTCCGCTCGCTGCTCGGCATCTCGTGGCTGTGGTTCTTCGGCTCGGTGTTCCTGTCGAACTTTCCGGCCTTCGCCAAGGACGTGCTGCATGGCGACGAGCAGGTGGCATCGCTGCTGCTCGTCGTCTTCTCGGTCGGCATCGGCACCGGTTCGCTGTTGTGCGAGGTGCTCTCGCGACGCCATGTCGAGATCGGCCTCGTACCGCTCGGCGCGATCGGCATGACGGTGTTCGCGGTCGATCTCTACTTCGCCTCGCGCAGCCTGCCCGCTTCGGGCACCTTGACCTTGTCGCAGTTCATCGCCATCGGCGCCCACTGGCGCGTGATGATCGACCTCGGCCTGATGTCGCTCTTCGCCGGCCTGTTCTCGGTGCCGATGTACGCGCTGATCCAGCTGCGCAGCGCGCCGACGCACCGCGCGCGCATCATCGCCGCCAACAACATCATGAACGCGCTGTTCATGATCGCCAGCGCGGTCATCGCCGGCGCGCTGCTCGGCGCCGGCTTGACCGTGCCGCAACTCTTCCTCGCCGTCGGCATCGCCAACGCGCTCGTCGCCGCCTACATCTTCCTGCTCGTGCCCGAGTACCTGCTGCGCTTCATCGCCTGGATCGCCACGCACCTGGTCTACCGCTTCGAGGTTGAGGGCGACGAGCACATCCCGACGCAAGGCGCGGCGATCCTCGTCTGCAACCACGTCAGTTTCGTCGACGCGGTGCTGCTGATGGCGGCCAGCCCGCGGCCGATCCGCTTCATCATGGACCACCAGATCTTCCGCATTCCGGTGCTCGGCGCGATGTTCAAGCTCGCCAAGGCGATTCCGATCGCGCCGCAGAAAGTCGATGCAGCGATTTACGACAACGCCTTCGCCGAAGCGCGCCGTGTGCTCGACGCCGGCGACCTGCTCTGCATTTTTCCCGAAGGCGCATTGACGCGCGACGGTACGCTGCAACCCTTCAAGGGCGGCATCATGAAAATTCTCGATACACATCCGGTGCCGGTCGTGCCGTTGGCGCTGAACAACCTTTGGGGCTCGTTTTTTTCCCGCGTTGGCGGCAAGGCGATGAGCCGTCCGTTCCGGCGTGGCTTCTTCACGCGAGTGGGCCTCGTCGGCGGGCCCGCGGAGCCGGCATCGAGCGTCACTCCGGAGAAACTACAGCAGCGCGTCGCCGGCCTGCTGCAAACACCGATTCCAGCCTGAGCGACGCTCCAACCAGGGAGCTTTTGTCATGCGGCTGTCGCGGCTGCGCCGGTTCACTCGTCTCGTGGCCGGCGCCTTCCACTCATGACATCCACGCCGAACGTCGTCAACGACATCACCGGCATGAACCCGGTGGCGGTGTGGGCCATCGTCACGCCGAGCGACACCGACGAGGTGGCCGAGGCGCTGCGCCGCTCCGACGGCCCGGTGTCGATCGGCGGCGGCCGCTTCAGCATGGGCGGCCAGTGCGCCAGCCCGAAGAGTCTGCACCTGGACCTGCGCTACATGAACAAGGTGCTCGGCTTCTCGCCGTCCGAGAAGACGATCCGCGTGCAGGCCGGCGCGCGCTGGCGCGACATCCAGCGCTTCATCGATCCGCATGGCCTGGCGGTGAAGGTGATGCAGAACTATGCCAACTTCACCGTCGGCGGCGCGCTGGCCGTCAACTGCCATGGCCGCTACGTCGGCCTCGGGCCGATCGTGCATTCGGTGCGCAGCATCCGCCTGGTGCTGGCCGACGCCAGCGTGATCGACGCGTCGCGCACGCAGAACAGCGAACTCTTCTTCGCCGCGATCGGCGGCTACGGCGGCGTCGGCGTGATCACCGAGGCCGAGCTCGACCTGGCCGACAACCACCGCCTGCAACGCCTGGCCGCCAAGATGAGCACGACGCAGTACCTGCGCCACTTCAAGGACAAGATCCGCAACGACCCGCAGGCCGTCTTCCACAACGCCGACCTGTACCCGCCCGAGTTCAACCGCCTGCGCTGCGTCACCTGGGTCGAGACCGAGCGCGCGCCCACCGAGCCGTGGCGGCTGCACGAGAGCGACGCCGCCTACCCGCTGCACAACTACCTGCGCTGGGCCGTCACCGGCACGCCGCTGGGCAAATGGCGCCGCGAGTACCTGATCGACCCGCTGCTCTACCGCCACAAGGTCGTGCACTGGCGCAACTACGAAGCCAGCTACGACGTTGCCGAGCTCGAGCCGGCAGCGCGCGAGCACGCCACCTACGTGCTGCAGGAGTACTTCGTGCCGGCCGAGCGCTTCGAGGAGTTCGTGCCGAAGATGGCCGAGATCTTCAAACGCCACCACGTCGACACGGTGAACGTCTCCGTGCGCCACGCGCATGCCGACCCCGGCACGCTGCTGGCCTGGGCGCGCGGCGAAACCTTCGCCTTCGTCGTCTACTACAAGCAGCGCGCGCGCGATGAAGCCGACCGCATCGCGGTGTGGACGCGCGAGCTGATCGATGCCGCCATCAGCGTCGGTGGCGCCTACTACCTGCCGTACCAGCCGCACGCCACGCCCGAGCAGTTCCATGCTGCGTATCCGCGCTCGCAAGAGCTGTTCGCGCTGAAGGCCAAGGCGGATCCGCAGTTCCGCCTGCGCAACGTGCTTTGGGACAAGTACTACGCGCCGACGGTGACGACCGAGCCCGCGCCTGCAGCGGCGCCGCGCAGCGACTTTCACGCCGTGTTCGAGGACGTGGCGCTGCACGACGGCTTCTTCCGCTTCCTTCAAACCATCTACCGCCTGTATCCGGAAGACCGCCTGCACACGCTGATCAAGGATGCCTGCGCGCGCTTCAGCGGCGAGGAAGAGATTTACCGCCATCTGCAGCGCGAGCTGCCGCGCATGAAGCCCTTCATGGCGGAGCGGCGGCTGGTACGGCCGGCGCAACGGCAGCATCGCTCCGAGATGCAGCGCCAAACGCTGGAGCTGCTCGGCGAGCGCAAGCGCGTCGATGGCTACATCGAGATCGGCGGCGCTGGTCGTCGCGCCAACGTGCTGCAAAAGCGCATGAAGGTTGCCGGCCGCCTGGTGCTGGCGCACGAAACGAAACCGGCGACCGCCGGTGTGCACGAGCCGCTGGCCACCTCGATCGCCGACGCGAGCTGCGACGTGGTGGCCTGCTACAGCGGCCTGCACCATTGCGCGCCCGAGCATGTCGATGCGTTCGTGCAGTCGGTGGCGCGCGTGCTGCGGCCCGGAGGCGTCTTCATCTTGCGCGAACACGACGTGCGCGACGCGCGCCTGCGTGCCTTCGTCGCGCTGACGCACACCGTCGTCAACGCCGGCCAGGGACGAACCTGGGAGGCCAACGCCGACGAGCGCCGGCACTTCGCACCGCTTGCGCATTGGTGCGATGTGCTCGCCCGCGCCGGTCTGCGCGACAGCGGCGCACGGCTGGCGACCCAGCATGACGCGTCGCAGAACTTCCTGATGTCGTTCGTCAAGGACGCTGCGCCGAGCGAGTGATCGCAGCGCGCCTGTGCGCCGTCTAGGATGCGCACAGCAGCAGCATCACCGACGCTCACCATGCCCTTGCCCAGTCGCTCCGCGGTGGCGCGCATCGCGCCTTTCGCCGTTTTCATGGCGCTGCTGATTGCACGCAGCCTGGCCCCAGCCAACGGCTCGTGGGGCTTCGATGCGCAGTGGCTCTATGGCCTGTCGGCGCTGGCCGCTGCGACACTGATCGGCTTCTGGTGGCGCGAATACGGCGAGCTGGCGCGGCAGACGCTGCCCGATGCGCGCGAGGCGCTGATCGCCATCGCCGCCGGGATGCTCGTCTTCGTGCTCTGGATCCATCTCGACGCGCCGTGGATGACCATCGGCACGCCCAGCGCGCCGTTCGAACCGCTCACCGCCGGCGGCGCGATCGACTGGCCGCAGGTGGCGATCCGCTTGGCCGGCGCGGCGCTGCTGGTGCCGTTGATGGAGGAGCTGTTCTGGCGCTCCTTCCTGATGCGCTGGATCGAGCACCCGGTTTTTCAGGGCGTCGCGCCGCAGCGCGTCGGCGTGCGCGCGATCGTCTTGTCCACCTTCGTTTTCACGCTCGCCCACACACTGTGGCTGGCCGCAGCGATCGCGGGCCTGGTCTATGCGCTGCTTTACATCAAGACCGGCAAGCTGTGGGTCGCGGTGATCGCGCACGCGGTGACCAACGCGGCGCTCGGCGCGTGGGTGATCGTGACGGGTAGCTGGCAGTTCTGGTGAGTCACGGCGGATCGACACCGCGCGCGCGATCGGCCTTGAACTGCGTGCGCCACGATTCGAAGCGCTGCGCATCGAGGGCTTGGCGCACTTCGCGCATCAGGTTCAGGTAGTAGTGCAGGTTGTGGATCGTCGACAGCATCGGGCCGAGCATTTCGCCGCAGCGGTCGAGGTGGTGCAGGTAGGCGCGGCTGAAACCCCGGCCTGCGCAGGCATAGCAGGTGCAGGTCTCGTCGATCGGCCGCGCATCGCTCTTGTTCTTCGCGTTGCGGATGCGCAGGTCGCCGAAGCGGGTGAACAGGTGGCCGTTGCGCGCATTGCGCGTCGGCATCACGCA
>CADEEN010000346.1 GCA_902826345.1 uncultured Burkholderiales bacterium
GACTACACCGAGCCGGCGTTCTGGATTCGCCAGGCCGACCTGACCTTCGACCTCGACGGGGCGAAGACCATCGTCGGCAGCAAGCTCGCCATCGAGCGCAACGCCCGCGTCATGCGCGCGCCGCTGGTGCTGCAGGGCGACGGCCTGTCGTTGCTGCGCGTCATGGCCGATGGCCAGAGCGTGTCGTTCCGCCACGGCGACAGCGGCGAGCTGATCATCGACAACCCGCCCGAGGCCGACAGCTTCACGCTCGAGCTGCGCAACACCTGCGCGCCCGACAAGAACAAACAGCTCTCCGGCCTCTACACCTCGGGCTCGGGCCTGTTCACCCAGTGCGAGGCCGAGGGCTTTCGCCGCATCACCTACTTCCTCGACCGGCCCGACGTGATGGCGGTGTTCACGGTGACGCTGCGCGCCGATAGGAGCAGGTACCCGGTGCTGCTGTGCAACGGCAACCTGGTCGACGAAGGCGCGCTCGACAACAACCGCCACTTCGCCAAGTGGCACGACCCGTTCCCGAAACCGAGCTACCTGTTCGCGCTCGTCGCCGGCAAGCTCTCGGTGCGCCGCCAGCAGATCAAAACGCGCTCGGGCAAGGAGCACCTGCTCGAGATCTACACGCACCGCGACGACATCGACAAGACCGAACATGCGATGGCCTCGCTGGTGGCGTCGATCGTCTGGGACGAGCACCGCTTCGGGCTGCCGCTCGATCTGCAGCGCTTCATGATCGTCGCCGTCGGCGACTTCAACATGGGGGCGATGGAGAACAAGGGCCTCAACATCTTCAACACGCAGTACGTGCTGGCCAGCCCCGCCACCGCGACGGATGCCGACTACCACGGCATCGAAGCCGTGGTCGGCCACGAGTACTTCCACAATTGGACCGGCAACCGCATCACCTGCCGCGACTGGTTCCAGCTGTCGTTGAAGGAAGGCCTGACCGTCTATCGCGACCAGGAGTTTTCGGCCGACATGGCCGGTGATGCGAGTGCGCGCGCCGTCTGCCGCATCGGCGACGTGAAGCGCCTGCGCGCCTACCAGTTCCCCGAAGACGCCGGCTCGATGGCGCATCCGGTGCGGCCCGATGCGTATGTCGAGATCGACAACTTCTACACGCCGACGGTCTACGAAAAAGGCGCCGAGGTCGTGCGCATGATGGCCACGCTGGTCGGCCGCGACGGCTTTCGCCGCGGCATGGACCTGTACTTCCAGCGCCACGACGGCCAGGCCGTGACCTGCGACGACTTCGCGCAAGCCATCGCCGATGCCAACCCCAACAGCGCGCTGACGACGCGGCTGGCCGGCTTCAAGCGCTGGTACTCGCAGGCCGGCACGCCGCGCATCACCGCGCGCGGGCGCTGGGATGCGCACACGCGCACCTACACGCTCGGCTTCGAACAGCAGCTGGGCGACGGCAAGCTGCCGCAGGTGATTCCGATGGCGCTGTCGCTGATCGGCCGCGACGGCCGCGCGCTGCCGGTGCAGCTCGAGGACGAGCCGGCCTTCGATCAGCCCGAGCGCGTGCTGGTGCTCGACGAAGCGCGCAACTTCTTCACCTTCGTCAACGTCGATGCCGAACCGGTGCCGTCGCTGCTGCGCGGCTTCTCGGCGCCGGTGATCCTCACCGAGCCGCAGTCCGACGACGACCTGCTGGTGCTGCTGCAGCATGACAGCGACCCGTTCAACCGCTGGGAGTCGGGCCAGCGCCTGGCGCTGAATCGTCTGCTCGGCGCGATCAAAGGCGAGCGCGAGCCGCTGCTCGACGCGCCCTTCATCGACGCCATGCGCGGCGTGCTGCGCCATCCGCAACTCGACGCGGCGTTCAAGGCGCTGGTGCTGACCCTGCCCGACGAGAACCTGCTCGCCGAACACCTCGCCAGCGTCAACCCGCAGCGCGTGCATGCGGTGCGCGAGGTGATGCTGGCTCAACTGGCGCGCGAGTTGCGCGACGATTGGGCGTGGGCTTTCGAGGCGCACCAGGTCAAGGGCGCCTACAGCCCCGACCCCCCGTCCGCGGGCCGGCGCGCGCTGGCCAACCTGGCGCTCGGCATGCTCTGCCTCGACGCGGTGAAGAGCGGTGATACGGTCTGGCCGGGCCGCGCCTGGCAGCGCGTCAAGGACGCGACCAACATGACCGAGTGCCTGGGTGCGCTGGCGGCGCTGACCGAATCGCACGCCGAACTCGCCGAGCGCGCGCTCGAACACTTCCACGACCGCTTCGAGCACGAAGCACTCGTCATCGACAAGTGGTTCGCGGTGCAGGCGCAGATGCCCGAGCGCGCCGACGGCCGCAGCTTCGCCCGCGTCAAGCGACTGCTGCAACACGCCGACTACACGCTCGCCAACCCGAACCGCGCGCGCAGCCTGATGCAGGTCTTCTGCAGCGGCAACCCGGCCGCGTTCCATCGCAGCGATGCCGGCGGCTATGTGCTGTGGGCCGATGCGGTGCGCGAGATCGACGGCTTCAACAGCTCGCTGGCCAGCCGCATCGCGCGGGCGCTGGACCGCTGGATGCACCTGGCCGAGCCGTGGCGCAGCGCCGCGCGCGAGGCCATCGTGCGCGTGGCGGAGAAGAAGGATTTGTCGGCGGGCGTGCGCGAGATCGTCGAGCGAGCACTGTCGCAAGGGAGCTGACCCAGCATGGCTTCGAAGCGCATCAGCCTCACCCAATACCTCGTCGAGCAGCAACGCGAACACGGCCGCATCCCCGGCCAGCTGCGCCTGCTGATCGAGATCGTCGCCCGCGCCTGCAAGGCCATCGCCATCTCGGTCAACAAGGGCGCGCTCGGTGACGTGCTCGGCAGTGCGCACACCGAGAACGTGCAAGGCGAGGTGCAGAAAAAACTCGACGTCATCAGCAACGAGGTGCTGATCGAGGCCAACGAATGGGGCGGCCATCTGGCCGCGATGGCCAGCGAAGAGATGGACGGCATCCACGCCGTGCCCAACCGCTGGCCTCAGGGCGAGTACCTGCTGCTGTTCGACCCGCTCGACGGCAGCTCGAACATCGACGTCAACGTCAGCATCGGCACCATCTTCTCGGTGCTGCGCAAGGTCGGCCACCAGCACGGCGTGAGCGAGGAAGACTTCCTGCAACCGGGCAAGTTCCAGGCGGCGGCCGGCTACTGCGTCTATGGCCCGCAGACCACGCTCGTGCTGACCGTGGGCAACGGCGTGGCCGTGTTCACGCTCGACCGCGAAATGGGCTCGTGGGTGTTGACCGAAGAGAACCTGCGCATCCCCGACGACACGCAGGAGTTCGCCGTCAACATGAGCAACCTGCGCCACTGGGCGCCTCCCATGCGCCAGTACATCGACGAGTGCCTGGCCGGCAGCACGGGCGCGCGCGGCAAGGACTTCAACATGCGCTGGGTCGGCAGCATGGTGGCCGACGTGCACCGCATCCTCTCGCGCGGCGGCGTCTTCCTCTACCCGTGGGACGCGCGCGAGCCCGACAAGCCGGGCAAGCTGCGCCTGATGTACGAGGCCAACCCGATGGCCTTCCTCGTCGAGCAGGCCGGTGGCGCCGCCACCAATGGCGAGCAGCGCATCATGGATTTGATGCCGGGCAAACTGCACCAACGCGTCGCCGTCATGCTCGGCTCGAAGAACGAAGTCGAGCGCGTGACGGCGTACCACCGCGAGGCGGACAAGCCATAGCCGGCTGCGCTTGAAGTTTGCAGAGGCGGCGCGCACACTCGCCACCCCCCGAACAACGAGCGGAGACCGACGATGGAACATGCCCAAGCGCTGCGCTATATCGACCTGACCGCCGGCGAACCCGACGACGCTTCCGTCAAACTCAAACAGCGCCGCGCGCTGCTGCGCAACGCGGGCCTGGCCGCCTTCGCCGCCAGCGCCACCGGCAGCGCCTTCGCGCAAACGGTGGACCGCTATTCACCCGGCGCGCCGCCGGTGCGCTATCCCGAGCCCGACGTCATCTCGCTCGACCCGCGCTTCAAGTACAAGCTCGGCAACACGCCGATCGTGCGCCTGCACCACGGCACGATGTGGGCCGAAGGCCCGGCGTGGAACGGCTCGGGCCGCTACCTGGTGTGGAGCGACATCCCAAACAACGAGTGCCTGCGCTGGAGCGAAGAAGACGGCCACGTCGGGCGGCGCTTTCGCTTTCCGTCGAACCACTCCAACGGCAACACCTTCGACATGCAGGGCCGGCAGATCGCCTTCTGCCACGGCACGCGCAACGTCATCCGCTACGAGCACAGCGGCAAGATCACCGTGCTCGCCGACAAGGCCGGCGGCAAGGAGTTCAACGCACCCAACGACGGCATGGTGCATCCCGACGGTTGGATGTTCTTCACCGACCCCGGCTACGGCAGCCTGATGGAATACGAAGGCAACCGCCTGCCGTCGAGCGCGAGCAACCCGCAGCCGATCCAGAAAGAAGCGATCTACCGCATCGACGCGCCAGGCCAGGTGGAGAAGGTGGCCGACGAGCCCTTCAAGCCGAACGGCCTGTGCTTCTCGCCCGACTACAAGAAGTGCTACGTCGCCGACACCGGCGGCTCGCATTACCCGAACGCGAAGAACGCGATCTGGGTCTACGACGTGGACGGCAAGCGGCTGCGCAACGGCAAGGTCTTTGCGGACCTGACGTTCAACGGCAAGAGCGGCGGCGCCGACGGCGTGCGCTGCGACGAAGACGGCAACGTCTGGGCCGGCATGGGCTGGGCCGGCGACGGCTACGACGGCGTGCACGTGTTCGCGCCCGACGGCAAGCGCATCGGCTGGATCCGCATGCCGGAGATCATCTCCAACGTGTGCTTCGGCGGCAGCAAGCGCAAC
>CADEEN010000347.1 GCA_902826345.1 uncultured Burkholderiales bacterium
GCTGTACGCGCTGCGTGCGCACGACGAAACCAGCGACACCTGGGTGCGCTTCCAGCGCGACCTGCGCGCACTCTGGGTCGGCACCGTGCTGTTCTGGCTGGCCTGGCTGTCGGGGCCCATCGGCTCGACGAGCTTCTTCGGCCTGTTCTCGTTTCTCGCGCTGCGCGAATTCATCACGCTGCAGCACACGCGGCGCAGCGACCACCGCACGCTGATCCTGGCCTTCTTCATCGTGCTGCCGCTGCAGTTCCTGATCGTCGGCCTGCGCCGCTTCGATCTGTTCACCGTCTTCATCCCGGTATATGTGTTCTTCGCCGTGCCGGTGGTCAGCGCGCTGGCCGGCGACCCGCACCGCTTTCTCGAACGCAACGCCAAGATCCAGTGGGGCATCGTCGTCTGCGTTTATGGCCTGTCGCACGCGCCGGCGCTGCTGCTGCTCGAATTCGCCAAGTACGAAGGCCGCGGCGCGTTCCTGCTGTTCTTTCTCGTCGTCGTCATCGTCGTTGCGCAACTGGCACAGGAGCTGGCCAGCCGCTGGTTGCGACGGCGGCCGCTGGCGCGGCAGATCAGCCGCACGTTCTCGTTCCGCTCGTGGTTGATCGGCGCCGTGGTCGCTGCCGTGTCCGGCGCCGCGCTGTACTGGATCACGCCGTTCAAGGCCGGGCAGGCGCTGGCGGTGGCCTTCATCGCCGCGGCCTGCGGCATGCTCGGCGGGTTCGTCATGAAGGCCTTGAAGCGCGATGCCGGCGTGCACCAGTGGGGCAACAAGGCGGGGGTGACAGGTGCGGTCGGCTTGCTCGACCGCATCGCGCCGCTGTGTTTTGCCGCGCCGGTGTTCTTTCATTCCGTTCGTTGGTACTTCAAGGCATGAGCCTGCCGCCCTGATGCGAATCCTCGGCATCGACCCCGGCCTGCAGACCACCGGCTTCGGCGTCATCGAAGCCGACGGCCCGCGCCTGCGCTACGTCGCCAGCGGCACGATCAAGACGGCGGCTGTCGATCGCGGTGATCTGCCGGCGCGGTTGAAGATCATCTTCGACGGCGTCTGCGAAGTTGCGCAGCGCTACGACGCGCAATGCGCTGCCGTCGAGATCGTCTTCGTCAACGTCAACCCGCAGAGCACGCTGCTGCTCGGCCAGGCGCGCGGCGCGGCGCTGGCGGCGCTGGTGTCGCGCGCGCTCGGCGTCTCCGAGTACACCGCGCTGCAGATGAAGAAGGCCATCGTCGGCAGCGGCCACGCGAAGAAGGAGCAGGTGCAGGCGATGGTGACGCGGCTGCTGTCGTTGCGCGCCGCGCCCGGCAGCGACGCTGCCGATGCGCTCGGCATCGCGATCACGCACGCGCATGCGGGTGCGACGATGGCGGCGTTGGAGCGCGTGGCGCCGCTGGCGCGAAAGCAGCACGCGCAGTTCAGGCGCGGGCGGGTGTATTGAGAGGGCAGCCAAGCGGCCGCCGCGGATCCGGCTTTGCCGGGCCGCTGGCGGCCCCCCCTCGGGGGGAGGCGCCGTAGGCGCTTCGGGGGGGTCCTTTCACTTCAGAACACCATGTTCCACAACGCCACCACCACGTGCCCCCAGATGCCGACGTTGAAGCCGACCAGGCCGAACAGCTTGGCGAATCCCCACAGCGTGCGCGCGCGGCGCAGGCAGCCGTCTTCTCCGGTGGCCGCGTACAAGATGATGAAGAACGCCGACGGGATGAAGGTGCTGATCGTCAGCACGGCCATCGTCCAGTAGAAGTACGTCAAGCCCGCCTCCTCCTCACAGTCGCACCGCCAGTTGTTCGAGTACGAGTATCGCGGCGGCGCCGAGGCCGGCGATCACCGTCCACTTGACGATGATCAACCCGCGCTGGCGCCACACCGGGTTGCCGGTGGCGACGTAGATGGCAAAGCTGATCAGGCCGGCGGCGAGCAGCAGGCCGAAGACGAGGCGAAGGATCAACACCCGCTCACCACGCGGGCGCGAGTTCGGCAAACCCCGCCGGTGCGTCGCGCGCATCCTCGAAGCTGACGATGTCGTACGCATCGCGATCCGCCAGCAACTTGCGCAGCAGCTTGTTGTTCAGCGCGTGGCCGCTCTTGTAGGCGGTGTAGTGCGCGAGCATCGGCTTGCCGGCCACATGCAGGTCACCGATGGCGTCGAGGATCTTGTGCTTGACGAACTCGTCGTCGTAGCGCAGGCCGCCTTCGTTCAACACCCGCGTGTCGCCGAGCACGATGACGTTGTCCATGCTGCCGCCCTTGCCCAGGCCGTGGGCGCGCATCGCCTCAACGTCTTTCGAGAAACCGAAGGTGCGCGCGCGTGCGATATCGCGCTTGTAGCGACCCGAGCCCATGTCGAACGACACGCGCTGGCCGCTGGCGGTGACGGCCGGATGGTCGAACTCGATCTCGAAGGTCAGCACGTAGCCATGGTGGGGTTCGAGCCGGGCCCACTTCAGCGCCGCGCCCTCGCCTTCACGCATCTCGACGGCCTTCTTGACACGGATGAAGCGCTTGGCGGCGTTCTGCAACTCGATGCCGGCGCTTTGCAGCAGATAGACAAAACTCGCCGCCGAGCCATCCAACACCGGCACCTCCTCGCCGCTGATGTCGATGACGAGGTTGTCCAGACCCAGCCCCGCGCAGGCCGACAGCAGGTGCTCGATGGTCTGCACCTTCGGGCCGCCGGGGTCGCCGCCCGGGCTGATGGTGGTGGCCATGCGCGTGTCGCTGACCGTCTCCGGCGCCACCGCAATGGCGACCGGCTGCGGCAGATCGACGCGGCGAAAGACGATGCCGCTGTCCACCGGCGCCGGCTTGAAGGTGAGCTCGACCTTCTGCCCGCCGTGCACGCCGAGGCCGACGGCGCGGGTGATAGTCTTCAAGGTGCGCTGGGCAAGCATGCCGGATTGTCCCGCAGCCGAAGAACGGCTGCGGGACATGGCTTCAATCACCTCGATCAGCGAGCTCAATCCGCTTGCTTGCGCAAGAACGCCGGGATCTCGATCTCGTCCATGCCATTCGACGCCAGCGCATCCACCTTCGCCGCCGCCTGCGTGCGCGCATTGCGCCAGACGCTCGGCGTGGCCAGTTGGCTGTAGTCCTGGCCGGTGCCTTGCGGCTGTTGCTGCGGCTGCTGCTGCTGCGGCACGTGCTGCGGCTGGTGCGACATGATCGGCAGGTTGTCGGTGCCGGTGCGCTGCATCGGCGCGCTGTGCACCACCTGGATCGGCGTGCTCTGGCGGCGGCTCGCCGGCGACAGGCCGGTGGCGATGACGGTCACGCGCAGCTGGTCGCCGAGCGTGTCGTCGTAGGCGGTGCCGTAGATCACGTGCGCATCGTCGGCGGCATAGCGGCGGATCGTGTTCATCGCATTGCGCGACTCGGACAACTTGAAGTTGTTCTTCGCCGCAGCGATCAGCACCAGCACGCCGCGCGCACCCGACAGGTCGATGCCTTCGAGCAGCGGGCAGGCCACCGCCATCTCGGCGGCCTTGGTCGCGCGGTCCGGGCCGCCGGCTTGCGCCGTGCCCATCATCGCCTTGCCCGGCTCGCTCATCACCGTCTTCACGTCTTCGAAGTCGACGTTGACGAGGCCCGGCACGTGGATCACGTCGCTGATGCCGCCGACGGCGTTGCGCAGCACGTCGTTGGCATGCGCGAACGCGTCTTCCTGCGTCACATCGTCGCCGAGCACTTCGAGCAGCTTCTCGTTGAGCACGACGATCAGCGAGTCGACGTTGGCTTCCAACTCCGCCACGCCGATCTCGGCCGACTTCATGCGCCGGTTGCCTTCGAACTCGAACGGCTTGGTGACGACGCCGACCGTCAGGATGCCCATTTCCTTGGCCACGCGCGCGATCACCGGCGCCGCACCGGTGCCGGTGCCGCCGCCCATGCCGGCGGTGAGGAACAGCATGTGAGCGCCGTCGATCGACTCGCGGATGCGATCGATCGCCTCTTCCGCCGCGAGCTTGCCGGCCTCCGGTTTGGCGCCGGCGCCCAGGCCCGAGTGGCCGAGCTGGATGACGTTGTGCGCGCTGCTGCGGTTCAACGCCTGCGCGTCGGTGTTGGCGCAGATGAACTCCACGCCCTGCACCGCGCGCGAAATCATGTGCTCGACCGCGTTGCCGCCGCCGCCGCCCACGCCCATCACCTTGATGCGGGTGCCTTGTTCGAATTCCTCAATCATCTCGATCGCCATGGTGTCTCTCCTTGAAAGATAAGCAGTTGCCGTCCGTTGAAAAAAAGAAAACCGAGCCTCGTCGTGCTCTCAATCACTCACTCAAAAACTTCCCAAGAACCAATCCTTTGCGCGGCCGACGAAGGTCTTCACCGAACCCGCCTGCGCCGCGGCTTTGTGCCCGCGCAGCCGTGACAGCCGCGCCTCCTCGAGCAAACCCATCACCGTGGCCGACCGCGGGTTGGCCACCATGTCGTGCAATGCGCCGGGGTAGGTCGGGTTGCCGCGACGCACCGGCTTCAGAAAGATGTCTTCGCCGAGCTCGACCATGCCTGTCATCACCGCCGAGCCGCCGGTGATGACGATGCCGCTCGACAACAGCTCCTCGTAGCCCGACTCGCGGATCACCTGGTGCACGAGCGAGTAGATCTCTTCGACGCGCGGCTCGATCACGCCGGCCAGCGCTTGCCGAGACAACAGGCGAGGCGCGCGGTCGCCGAGGCCCGGCACTTCGAGGTTGTCGGAAGGATCGGCGAGAAGTTGCTTGGCCACGCCGTAGCCGACCTTGATTTCTTCGGCGTCTTTCGTCGGCGTGCGCAGCGCCATCGCGATGTCGCTGGTGATCAGGTCGCCGGCGATCG
>CADEEN010000348.1 GCA_902826345.1 uncultured Burkholderiales bacterium
CGACCAACAACTTCCCCGAGTTCACCGGCCGCGTCTGCCCGGCGCCGTGCGAAGCGGCGTGTACGTTGAACGTCAACGACGATCCGGTGGGCATCAAGTCGATCGAGCACGCGATCATCGACCGGGCGTGGGCCGAAGGCTGGGTCAAACCGCAGCCGCCGAAGTGGAAGACCGGCAAGAAGGTGGCCGTTGTCGGCTCCGGACCTGCGGGCTTGGCGGCCGCGCAGCAACTCGCGCGCGCTGGCCACGACGTGACGCTGTTCGAGAAGAACAGCCGCATCGGCGGCCTGCTGCGCTACGGCATTCCCGACTTCAAAATGGAGAAGACGCACATCGATCGCCGCGTCGAACAAATGAAGGCCGAGGGTGTGGTCTTCCGCACCGGCGTGTTGGTCGGTGCATTGCCCAAAGACAGCAAGGTCACCAACGACGCCAAAGAAACGATCACGCCCGATCAACTGAAGACCGAGTTCGACGCAGTGCTGCTCACCGGCGGCGCCGAGCAATCACGCGACCTGCCGGTGCCCGGCCGCGACCTCGACGGCGTGCACTACGCGATGGAGTTCCTGCCGCAGCAAAACAAGATCGTCGCCGGCGACAAACTCAAAGGCCAGATCCGCGCCGACGGCAAACACGTCATCGTCATCGGCGGCGGCGACACCGGCAGCGACTGCGTCGGCACGAGCAACCGCCACGGCGCGGCCAGCGTGACGCAGTTCGAGCTGATGCCGATGCCGCCCGAGCAGGAGAACAAGCCGCTGGTGTGGCCGTACTGGCCGACCAAACTGCGCACGAGCTCGAGCCACGAAGAAGGCTGCGAGCGCGAGTTCGCCATCGCCACCAAGGAATTCATCGGCAGCAAGGGCAAGTTGACGGCGCTGAAGACCGTGCGCGTCGAATGGCAGAACGGCAAGATGGTCGAAGTGCCGGGCAGCGAAGAAGAACACAAGGCCGAACTCGTGCTGCTGGCGATGGGTTTCATCGCCCCGGTGGCCAGCGTGCTCGAAGCCTTCGGCATCGACCGCGACAACCGCGGCAACGCCAAGGCCAGCACCGAACTCATCGGCGGCTACAAGACCAACGCCGACAAGGTGTTTGCAGCAGGCGACATGCGCCGCGGGCAGAGCCTCGTCGTCTGGGCGATCCGGGAGGGTCGGCAGGCGGCGCGCTCAGTCGATGAGTATCTGATGGGGACGAGCGACCTGCCGCGCTGATGCGTCGGTAATTCTTCACGGGCGAGCTCTGCCGCGCGGCCCGCGTGGCGTCGGCTCGCTCCGCTCGTCGCACCGCCCGATCCGCCCATCGCCGCCGATGCGATGTGTGAACTCCTTCGCGCGCCCGTTTCGACGTGCTGCCTACGATCCGCTCCCATACACAAGGACGCGTTGGGAGCGATTGCATGAATGGTTTGATCTCCAAGGCTGGAGCGTCGCACAGGCGGCTTGCTCGCGGCTTCACGCTGATCGAGCTGATGATCGTGGTGGCCATCATTGCCATCTTATCGGCCATTGCCCTGCCGGCGTACCGCGACTACGTACTGCGCGGACAGCTCACGGACGCCCGCAGCCAGCTCTCTGTCTGGGCTGCGCGCATGGAACAGTTCTACCAGGACAACCGCAACTACGGCGCCTCCGGAGGTGCTTGCGGCGTCACCATCGCGGCCACCCAGTACTTCACGTACGCCTGCGCCAACACGGGCCAGGCGTTCACGTTGACCGCCACGGGCATTGGCAGTACCACCGGCTTCTCGTACACGATCAATCAGACGTCGGTTCGCTCGTCCACAGCCTCGGCTGCCTGGGGCGGTGCCACGTACGCATGCTGGATCGCGCGCAAGGGTGAGGCTTGCTCATGAGTCGGCTGAAGACGAGAGGCCTGTCCCTGATCGAGCTGATGGTCGTACTCACCGTCATCGGCGTGATGCTGATGCTGGCGGTGCCGGGCTTCGGCAACTGGATCCAGAACTCCCGCATCCGCACCGTCGCCGAAGAGGTTCAGAACGGCCTGCGACTGGCGCAGTCCGAAGCGGTCAACCGCAACCGGCGCGTCGCCTTCGTGCGCACCAACGCCGCGCCGGCGCGCAATGCGGCGCCGGCGGCCAACGGCACCAACTGGTATGTGCAGGTGCTGCCGCTGGCAAGCGAAGTCGGCGACGCCACGTTCGACGCCACGTCGTACGTGCAGGGTGGCGCCTTCTCCGCGCAGAGCGGCGCAACGGTCGCCGGCCGCGAAGTGTTCTGCTTCAACTCGGTCGGCCGTGTCATCAATGACAACAACACCTTGCTGGGTGCGGATTGCGTTGCGCCCGCTGACGCCGCGAATCCTGAAGACATCAACGTGACGCTGGCCAGCGGAGATCGCACGATGCGCGTCGAGCTCTTCCTCGGTGGCCGTGTGCGCATGTGCGACGTCAACGCCGCATCGGGTCAACCCAACGCCTGCACGCCATGAACAAACTCCCCAGCCGATCGCGGCGCGCCACTGCCCAAGCCGGCTTCACGCTGCTCGAGACCTTGGTGGCCATCGTCATCTTCTCGATCGGCTTGCTGGGCGTGGTCGGCCTGCAGGCGCGTTCGATCCAGTTTTCCGTCGACGGCGAGGACCGCAACCGCGCGGCGCTGATGGCCGACGGCATCGTCGCCACGATGTGGGGCAACAACATCCCGTCAGCCAGTCTCGACGCCGCTGCGCGCACTGCGCTGCAAACCGGCGCGACGGGCGGGCCGCAGAACGCTACCGCCACGGTGGGTGCGCCCGATGCCGACGGCGTGATCGAGGTCCGCATCACATGGCGTCCGCCTTCACGCCCAGCAGGCGATCCGGACAGCGCGTACACGACCAAAGTCTTCATTCCTGCACCATGAAAAACACATCCTGCGTCAGAGATCGCGCTGCGCCACGGCGGGGCGTGCGCGGCATGTCGCTGATCGAGTTGATGATCGCGTTGCTCATCGCGTCGCTCGTCACGCTGGCCATCTTCGCCGTGATGTCATCGTTCGAAGGCCGCAAGCGCACGACGACCTCCGTCAACGATGCGAACCAGGCCGGCAACTACGCCCTGCACCTGCTGGACAAGCTGGTGCGCAGCGCCGGCTCAGGTTATGTGCAGGCCGGCCCGCCGCCCAACGCCGACCACACGGATCGCGTGGCGATCGCCTTCGGCTGCCGTTTGCTGGTGGCCAACGGCGGCACTACCGTGTTGCCCGGCGGCAGCGCGCTGCCGGTTCCGTTCGAGAACGTCAATACCGGCACGGTCGGCTCCCTGCGCCTGGCGCCGGTGATCGTCGCGCCGTCGCAGTCGCATGGCACCGGCTTCAACGGCGAGCGCTCCGATGTGCTGTTGGTGATGGCAGGTGCAGCCGGTTTCGGTGAGGTCCCGTTGACTCTGTCAGGCCCCATCGTGGCCAACAACATGCCGGTGGTCAGCGCGGTGTCGATCGCCCCCGGCGACCTGGTGCTGCTGGCGGACCAGCCCCCTCCTTCTACGCCTACCGATGTCGAGGACTGCATGGTGCAGCAGGTGAGCAGCGGTTTCACGGCGGCACCCATCGGGCTGACCGGCGCCTATGCACCCACGACCGTGGCCGGCGTCTCGCGTTCGATCTACGACGACAAGTCGGTCGCCATCAAGCTCGGTCATCCAACCGACAACCCACCCAACTTCTTGGCCATCGGCGTCGGCGACAACGCCACGCTGATGAGCTACGACCTGCTGCAGACGCGCAGCCCGGCGCTGCAGGCGATGGCTGACAACGTCTATGAACTGCATGCCGTCTATGGCGTCGACAGCGACGACGACGGTAGCGTCAACACCTGGGTCGATCCGCGCACGAACACGGGCGCGTTCGCCGTCACGACCCTGATGAATGGCACGGCCGTGTCCGCCGAGAGCATCGCGCAGATCAAGGCCATCCGTGTCGCCTTGATCCTGCGTTCCAACCTGCAGGAAAAGGAGCCGGCGGCTTCTGAACCGCAGTTCACCCCAGCCACGTTGACGCTGTTTCAGTCTGTGGGGCTGGATCGCCCACGCAACCTGACGACGGACGAGCGGCGGTTCCGATACCGCGTCATCGAGGCCACCATCCCCGTGCGCAACGCGCTCCTGGCGCCGAGCTTCTGATCATGCACAACAGACACAAAGCAATCGGCGCGCGCAGCGCCCTGGCGTCCGGGCCCGCCGGCCAACGCGGCGTGACGCTCATCATCGCGCTGATTGCGCTGGTGGTGCTCACTGTCGGCGCTTTGGCCATGACGCGCTCTTCGGACGTGTCGCTGCGCATGGCGGGCAACCTCGCTTTCAAGCGCGATCTCGTCAACCAGGGCGAACGGGCGATCGCAACCGCGTTGGCCGAACTCAATGCCGGCGGTCTTGCCGCCGAGAGCACGCGCAATGCCAATCGCGCAGCGAGCAACTACTCGGCGACGTTGCTGGCCTCTTCGGCGCAGGGCATTCCGAATGTCTTGTTGAGCGAAGCTGCTTTCACTGCGGCGGGCTTCAGCCACGCCGATATCACCGACACCTCGACTGGCGTGACGGTGCGCTACGTCATCGACCGGCAGTGCGCGGGCACCGGAACCTATGACATCGCCGCCTGCCAGGCGGTGACGGCCAAGCCGCCGCCGAAAGCGGGCGACGGCATCAAACAGGACAAGACAACCGGTGCCGTCACCAGACCCGTGTACCGCATCAGCGTGCGCATTACCGGGCCGCGAGGCAACCAGACCTACACACAAACGACCGTGGCGCTGTGAACAGCGCACGGCTCGTGATCCGACAAGCCAACCAAGGGAGGACCG
>CADEEN010000349.1 GCA_902826345.1 uncultured Burkholderiales bacterium
TCGCCGCCAGCCCGCGCGGCGCGGCGGGGCCAACGCACCAGGTGCCGATCGCCTTCGAACTGGGCCGCATCGAAGATCTGAAAGAAGAAGTCTTCGGCCCGGTGCTGCACATCGTGCGCTGGTCGGGCGATGTCGATGCGCTGGTGGACCGCGTCAACGGCCTCGGCTACGGCCTGACGCTGGGCGTGCAGACACGCATCGACAGCCGCGCCGAGCGCATCGCCGAGCGTGCGCGCATCGGCAACGTCTACGTCAATCGCAACGTCATCGGCGCCGTGGTCGGTGTGCAGCCGTTCGGCGGCGAAGGCCTGTCGGGCACCGGGCCAAAGGCGGGCGGGCCGCACTACCTGCTGCGCTTTGCGGCGGCGCCGTCGCCGAGCACCGTGCCTTTGACGCTCAGAGACGCAGCGCCGGCCGACCTCGATGCGGCGCTGGCACGCGCCCGCCAGAGCGCGTGGAACGAGGCCACGCTCGACGCGCGCTGCGCCTGGCTCGACGCCGTGCGCGCTTCGGCGCTGGCCGTGCAGGCGCGCCAGCAACTGGCGATGCAAAGCCTGCCCGGCCCCACCGGCGAGCGCAACGAGCTGCGCCTGCACGGCCGCGGCGTCATCGCCAGCATCGCCACGTCCGCCGACGCGGCCACGCAATCGCAATGGCAGGCCGCGCTCGCGGCAGGCAACACGCTGCTCGTCGTTCTGCCGCCGGCCGCGCGCGAGCAGGCCGAGGGCGTGTTCGTCTACTGGCAGCGCGCCGGTGCGCTGCCGCAGGGCACCGTGCAGCTCATCGACGCGCCGTTCGACGCCGCGGTCGCCGCAGTCGTCGCCGACGACCGCGTGCACGGCGTCATCGCCGAAGCGGGTTTTGCTGCCGCGCTGCGGCCCCGCCTGGCCACGCGCCGCGGCGCGATCGTGCCGTTGCTCGTCGGCGACCTCAGCGGCGCGCTGTGGCGGCTCGCCGCCGAACAGACGCTGACCGTCAACACCGCCGCGGCGGGCGGCAACGCGGCGTTGCTCGCCGGCATCAGTCCAGCTTGACGCCGAGCTTGTCGATCACCGGCCCCCAACGCTTCACGTCGCCGTCGATCACGCGCTTGAAATCGGCCGCGCTGCCTCCGACGGTGGTCAGGCCCTGCGCATCGAGCGCGCCTTTCACCGCCGCGTCCTTCAGCACCTCGTTGACATCGGCGTTGATGCGCGCGACCACCGCCTCCGGCGTGCCCGGCGACGCGAACAAACCGTTCCAGGCCAGCGAGACGACGTTCGGGTAGCCCGACGCGGCCAGCGTCGGCACGTCCTTCAACGACTCCGGCCGCTCGTTGGCGCTGACCGCGAGCAGGCGCACCTTGTTGTTCTTCACATGCGGCAGCAGCGCCGGCGCGACCATGAAGGTCATCTCGGCCTCGCCCTGCGCCACGGCCATCGCGGCCGGCGGCGAGCCGTTGAACGGAATGTGCGTCGCCTTGACGCCGCTCTCGGCGAGGAACAACTCCATCGTCAGGTGCGCCGAGCTGCCGTTGCCGAGCGACGAATAGTTCACCTTGCCGCCCTGCGCCTTGGCCCAGGTGACGAAGTCGGCCACCGTCTTGGCCGGCACCTTGTCGGCGTTGACGGCGAGCACGTTGGCCTGCGACGTCGTCATCACCACCGGCAGCAGATCGCGCGCCGGGTCGTACGGCATCTTGCGGTAGAGGAAGGGCGCGAAGGCGACGGGTCCGTTGAAGCCGATGCCCAGCGTGTGCGCGTCACTCGCCTTGGCGACCACATCCATGCCGAGCATGCCGCCGGCGCCGGGCTTGTTCTCGACGATCACCGGCTGGCCCCAGCGTGCGCCGAGCTTGTCGCTCATCGCGCGCACGATCAGGTCGAGCGAGCTGCCAGGGCCCGTGGGCACGACGATCTTCACCGGCTTGCTCGGCCAGGGCGTCTGCGCCACGACAGGCACCGCGAGACACAGTGCAGCGGCGGTGATCAGCGAACGGCGAAGCATGGAAGATCCTTCATTGACGAGCAGGCGCGCATCGTAGCCACCATGGCGGTGTGCGACGATGCGGGCTTGTCCGACCTGCGCTGCCGCCCATGCTGATCCGCTTTCTCGCCGCCCTGCTCGCCGTCGTGCTGCTCGCCGCGGCCTACTTCTGGCTCGCCCTGCAGTGGAGCTATTCGAGCGGCGAGCGTGCCGGCTGGGTGCAGAAGTTTTCGCACAAGGGCTGGGTCTGCAAGACCTGGGAGGGCGAGCTGGCACTCGTCTCGTTGCCCGGCAGCTCGGTGGAGAAATTCTTCTTCACCGTGCACGACGACGCCGTCGCCAAACAGGTCGCCGCCGCCACCGGCAAGCGCGTGACGCTGCACTACGAAGAAAAGGTCGGCCTGCCGACGAGCTGCTTCGGCGAGACGCGCTACTTCGTCACCGGCGTGGCGGCGACGCAGGACATTCCGATTGGGCCGGGCGTCAGCGTGCAGACGCCGTCGCCTGCCGTTGCTGCACCGAGCGCGCCGGCTTCGGCAGCGTCGAAGTAGGGCGCTCGCTTGCTCAGCGGGGCAGACCTTCAGGCCACACCTTCGCGTGCCGCCGCAGCCAGCAGCGCCACGTTGGTGAGCTGGCGGAGCTTGAAACCCTCGTGCCACATGGCGGGCAGGTTGGCCAGGCCGACGTCGTGGATCCAGCGCACGCCGCGTGACAGGGCTTCGCGCGCGGGCACGCGCTGGCCGCTGGCGTTCAGGCACTCGTAGGTTCGGCGCCACATCTCGGCCGGATACCAGCAGACGGAGGGTTCGGTGGCGAAACGCTCGAGCAACTCGAGCGCGATCGGCGCGGCCTCGTGCGCCCTGGCGCTGCGGTTCAGCGCCTCGATCAGCGCCACCTTCAGCGGCCACAGGTTGATGTGCTGCTGCAGCGCTTCGGCCTTGACGATGCCGTTGCGCGCCAAGGTCTCGGCCTCGCTCGGTGTCACCTGCGCGCAGAGGGCGGGCGTGAAGCGAAGCAGGTAATAGTCCATCAGGCCGTCGTTCGGAATGTCCGCCAGCAGCGTGCGAAACGCGTCGGCCGCCGGCTTGCCCTCGGCGGCCAGCAGATAGGCCTGCGCCATGCGTTGGTTGCCGCGCGCCTTGTCCGGCAGCGGATGCACGTGCGTGGCCAGGGTCTGGTGCGCGCGTGCCGTCTGTCCGATGGCGCTGTAGACCTGAACCAGATCGTTGATGGCGACGGTGAGCAGCATGTGATTGCCGGCATCGCGCATGCGCTCGATCACGGACTCCAGGTGCGTGTGGGCGTCGTTGAATCTGCCCAGGATGCGGTACATCCGACCGAGAGAGATTTCAGCCGCCACGGCGTGCAGGCCCACGCTCTGGGATAAGGCCCTCGCTCGCGGCGCACCGAACCTCGACGCCAACGCCAGCTCGAAACCATGTTCATCGCCACAGCGCGGTATCGTCGAGCGCAGGATGCCGCGCCGTCAACATCCGTTGACCTTGCCCTGCCCGCTGCGCCCAGCCCTTGCCGCGTCCGAGCGCGTCGTTCCACGCGGCGTTGAACTCGGCGGCCTGCTCGTTGCGCAAGTGCCATTCGGCGAGTGCGGCGCTCTGTTCGATGTCCTTGGCGGCCTTGGCCCGCGAGGCGACATCGCGTTCGCCGAAGACGATCAGCTTGTGCACCGCGTAACGTGCCGGCGCCGGGATGTTGACCAGCGGCGCACCATCGCGCCCTAGCAGCGCCGCCTGCGTGATGCCTTCGAGCGAGAACTCCATGAACTTCAGCGGCTCGAGAGTCAACCCGAGATCGGCGATGTGCACCGGGGCATTGCCTCGCACCGGTGGCGTCAGGAAGTCCAGCCGCAGCTCGGGGTCGCCGGGTTGCGGTACTGACCGCCGGTGCCGCCCGAGAGTTCGCGCAGCGGCAGCCGGCCCATCTCGAGCGAGGTCAGCGCGTCGTGCACCGACAGCTTCACGTCCGACGGCAGCGCCAGCGAGACGTTGCGCCCGGCATGCGCGAAATCGACATCGAGCGTGCGGTCCCCGTGCACCCAGCGCACACCGAGCAGGTTGCCCATGGCGACGAAGGCGTGTGTGCCGATCAACACGCCGCCGGCGCGAAAGAAGCCATACGCCGCGAGCTGGCGCACGATACGGTGGTGCTTGGGTAACGTGTCGGCACAGCCCAGCGCGATGGCTGCGCGCGCGTTTGGCGCCAGCCGCCTGGGCGCCTTGACCTGCTCGAAACGGGCCACCAGCGCATTGGTCCGGTCGTCCGCTGGTCCGACATAGACACGCCGTTGCGCGCCGCCGATCGGGTCGCGGTAACCGTAGTAGATGTATTCGCGGCCTTTGATCGTGCGCCGCGCAAAGGCGCCGATCAGTCCGGCCAAGGAGTCGAGTTCGGCGCTGCGCGCCTGGTCCAGCACTTCGGCATAGGCGGTCTGGGCGGCCAGCGAGAGCTCGCGGTAGAGATCGGGAATGCCATGAGGTCAATACACAAGTCACAAGTTGTGTAGTAACTGCTTTGCGTCGCTCACGGGTACAGCCCGCGCTCCTCGCGCGCCATCAGGATGCGCTCGCACGCCACTGCAAAAGTCGCGGTGCGCAACGTCGTCTTGTGCCGATCTGCCGTGTCCCAGATCTTCTTCAGCGCATCGACCATGATCTTGTCCAGGCGCACGTTGATCTCGTCTTCGCTCCAGAAGAAGCTCGAAAAGTCCTGCACCCACTCGAAGTAGGACACGGTCACGCCGCCGGCGTTGCAGATCACGTCGGGCACGACGAGGATGCCGCGGTCGGCGAGGATGTCGTCGGC
>CADEEN010000350.1 GCA_902826345.1 uncultured Burkholderiales bacterium
CAAGGCCGCGCGAAACCGCGCTTCGCGGGCGGCGGGATCGCCGGGGTTCCACAGCGCGTCGACATCGACCGCCGCCTGTGCGCTGGCGCAGGCCAACACGCCGGCCAGCAACACGCGCTTCATGTCTTCGCGAACGCCGCCAGCCGCTCGCCGCTGATGCGGCAGAGGCGCCAATCGGGCATCGTCGTCGCGCCCATGCCTTCGTAGAAACGGATCGCGCGCTCGTTCCAATCGAGCACACACCACTCGAAGCGGCCGCAGCCGCGATCTGCGGCCAGTCGGCCCAGGTGTTCGAGCAGCAACTTGCCCAACCCCGTGCCGCGGTGCGCGGGTTGCACGTACAGGTCTTCGAGGTACAGGCCGGGTTTGGCGAGGAAGGTCGAGAAGTTGGTGAAGAACAGTGCGAAGGCAACGACCTCGCCGCCGACCTCGCCGACGACGCATTCGGCCATCGGCCGATCCCCGGACGGGTGGCCGAACAGGTGCGGTGCGAGCGAGTCGGCGCTGACCTCGCACAGGTGCGAGAGCTTCTCGAACGCCGCCAACTCGTGGATCAGGCCGACGATGGCCGGCATGTCGCGCGGCTCGGCAGCGCGCAGGCTGTGTGCATGATTCATGCGGTGATTGTGCCCGCGTGGCCTAATCACAGCATGAGTGAAGCCTCGGTCTACCACCCGCGCCGCGAGGCCAGATCACGATCCTCGCGCGTGCGCGGCATCGACGTCCACTGCCTCGTCTGGGGCGACCTCGCCTCGGTCAGCGCCGAGCAGCCGCTGCTGCTGATGACGCATGGCTGGATGGACATCGGCGCATCGTTCCAGTTCGTCGTCGATGCGCTGGCGGCGTTGGAAGGGCCGGCGCGCTGCATCGTCGCGCCGGACTGGCGCGGCTTCGGCGGCAGCGCGGTGCCGGCCGGCACCGACAGCTACTGGTTTGCCGATTACCTCGGCGACCTCGATGCGCTCGGCGATGCGCTCTGCCCCGGCGTGCCGTTCGACCTGCTCGGCCACAGCATGGGCGGCAACGTCGTCATGGCTTATGCCGGCGTGCGGCCCGAGCGGGTGCGCAAGCTGATCAATCTCGAAGGCTTCGGCCTGCCGGCGACGAAGCCGCAGCAGGCGGTCAAACGCCTCGTGCAGTGGCTCGACGAGCTGAAGACGCCGCAGCGCCTGGCGCCGTATGCCGACGCTCAGGCCGTGGCAGCGCGGCTCGTGAAGAACAACCGGCGCTTGTCGGCCGACAAGGCGGCGTGGCTGGCCTCCCGGTGGGGCGAGTTGCGCGACGACGGTGCGTGGCACCTGCGCGCCGACCCGGCGCACAAGCGCGCCAACCCCATTCTCTACCGCGTCGATGAAGTGCTGGCGACGTGGCAGGCGATCGCCGCGCCGCTGCTGTGGGTCGAAGGCGCGAACACCGACATGACACAGTGGTGGGGCGACCGCTACCCACGCGCCGAGTTCGAACAGCGCTTGTCGGTGGTGCCGAACGTGACGCGGGTGAGGCTCGACGACTGCGGGCACATGCTGCACCACGATCAGCCCCAGCGGCTGGCCGAGCACCTGGGCGCTTTCCTCAGGCGCTGAGCCAGCGCTGCTGGCGGGCCAGCGCGGTCAGGCCGGCAAACGTGGCGCAGTGCTGGCGCTGCGCGGCGGGCCACAGGCGCAGCAGCAACTCGGCCGTTGCCAGCGTGTCGGCGGCGGCCTGATGCCGCACCGCACACGCGATGCCGAAATGGTCGAGCCAATCGTCGAGCGCGCGCGCGCCGAGGCCGGGGTGCAGCGAGCGCGCCACCGGATCGAGATCGAGCCACGGGTTGCTCGGCACGCGATGCAGCGCGGTCTTCATCGCCCGCTCGATCATCGTCCGGTCGAAGGCGGCGTGGAAGGCGAGCAATGGCGAGCGCCCGACCCAGCGCTCGAACGCGGCCAGCACCTCTCGCGGCGGCGCCCCCCTGCGCTGCGCCTGCACGCCGATGCCGTGGACGAGGATGTTGCCTTTGTCGGTGCTCGCGCTGTCGTGGTGCAGCACGGCTTCGAAGCTGTCGCTCAGATCGATGCGTGGCGCGATGCGCGGCGACGCCGCGTCGTCGAAGGTCACGGCCACCGCGGCGATCGCCAGCAGTTCGTCGTGGTGCATGTCCAGGCCGGTGGTTTCGACATCGAGCACGACCCAGCGCCGCTCGTCGATGGCCTGCGCCGGGTCGGCGCCGAACCAACGCGAAAGAAGACTCACCGCGAGTAGTCCATCTCGATGCGTTGCTGCAAACGCCGCGCCACGCGCAGGCTTTCCTTCAGCAGGCGGCGGTCGAGGTCGTTCAAGGCGCCGACGTCGATCAGGTTCGGATTGCCGTCGCTGGCGTCCACGGCTTCCCGGCTGGCCGCGGCGAGCTGCACGTGCAGGCGCATCATCTGCAGCAGCTCGAAACCGTCGCTCCAGGCCTCGGCTTCGCGGGCGGGCACGCGCATCGCCCGCGCCGCGGCTTCGAAGCGCGCACGGGTGCCGGTGGCGGCAATGCCGTGCGCGAGCGCAAACAGCCGCGCTGCATCGACATAGACGGCGGTGCCGTGCAGCTTCAGGTCGATCACCTGCTGGCCGCCTTGCGTGTGCGTGTCGATGGCGCCGGTCCAGGTCAGCGCGGGGCCGTTGCGCAGGGCGTTGTCGGCCATCTGTTTGATGAAGCGGGCGTTGCGCCCGGCCTTCGCACTGACGAGCTCGCGCATCGGCCGTGTCAAGCCCGCCGCGTCGGCCAGTGGCCGCAGATCGAAGTAGATGCTGGCGTTGAGCAGGTCTTGCGGCGCGCCGTGGTCGATCCAGCGCTCGAAGCGCGCCAGCCATTCGCCTTGCGTCAGGCAGCACTCGGGGTTGCTCGCCATCACGTTGCCCTTGCACAGCGGGTAGCCGCAGGCGTCCAACGCTGCGTTGACGTCGCGCGCGAAAGCCAGTAGCGACGGCCGCTCGCGCGCGCCGTCGTCGCTGTCGTGACCCGTGAGGAAGACGATGCCGTTGTCCTGGTCGGTGGCGATCGTCTGTTCGCTGCGGCCTTCGCTGCCGAAGGCCAGCCAGCCCACACGCGCCAGGTCGATGCCGTGCTGCGCGGCGATCAGCGTCACCAGGCGTTCGGTCAGCACGTCGTTCAAGTGGCTGATGAGCTCGGTGAGCTGCCGCGCCTGCACGCCCTGGCCGAGCAGGTTGCGCGCGAAGCGCCGGATGTCGGCGGCGACCTGCTGCAGCGCCGGCACATCGGCGGCGGCGCGGATGGCGCTGCTGACCTGCTTCAACGACAGGCGCTGCAGCGCGAACAGGTCGCGCTCGGAAAGGATGCCGACGACACGTCCGCTGTCGTCGGCCACCGGCACATGGCGGATGCCGTGGCGCGACATCAGCAACGCCGCGTCCTGCGCGGTGTGCTTCACGCCCAGGCTGTGCAGCGGCCGGCTCATCACCGCGCTGATTGGTGTCGACAACGCCAGACCCGGCAGCGTGACGCGGCCGAGCACGTCGTGGCGCGTCAGGATGCCGAGGGCCACGCCGCTGTCGTCGTCGGCCACCAGCACCGAGCCGATGCGCTTGCCGTGCATGGCCTGCAAAGCGTCGGCCAGCGGTGTGGCCGGCGAGACGGTGACGACGGCGCGGCGCAGCAAGTCACCGAGCGGAGTTTCGAGCGACTGTTCGGCCAGCGACTGCGATGCATACGCCCCCTGCAGCGCGCGCCGAGACAGATCGAGCAACTGCTGCACGCGGCGGTTCAGGAAGTCGGCGAACGGCGCGCTCTCGCCGGCCAGCCTGTGCACCGCGGCAGCCGGCAGCGCGAGGCAGAAGGTGTCGGCCTCGGCGGTGTAGGTGGCGCGCACCGCGCGCTCGGCCATCACAGCGCCGATCGGGAAGAGCTCGCCGGCTTCGACGGCGAAGCCGGCCCGGTCTTCATCGGCGCCACGGCGAGCGCTGACGCTGCCGCGGCGGATGAACAACAAGCGTGTCACCACGCCATGCGACGGCGCCAGCACCACCTCGCCCGGCTCGAAGTAGCCCTGCGTGCACTCGGCGACGAGGCGATCGACATGCGCCGGCGCCATTTGCGCAAACGGCGCGAAGCGCATCTGCTCGCTGCGCAGGTTGGCGATCAGGCTCGATGAAGGCGTCATCGGCTGCGCCGGGCTGCCCAAAGCAAGCCGCCGTCCCCTCCGGGGAAGTCGATCAAAGTGAGCTGGGTGGTGGTCATTTCGCAAGCATAAAAAGAAAGGGCCCCTTGCGGGGCCCTCGCGGGACAGCGGCTTTAACCGCGATCAAACATCGATCAGGCTTTGCCCAGCTTCAGGTCCGGATAACGCACGTGCTCGACCAGCTCCTGCGTTTCACGCTTCGGCGCCGGCGTGATCAGGCTGACGAGGATGATCACCGCAAAGCCGATCGGCACGCCGAACAGGCCGGCCGAGATCGGCGAGATGCCCCACCAGAGCTCGATCGGCGAGGTCACGCCGAAGATGCCGCGCATCCATGGCTGCGTGGTGGCCATGTAGTAGAACGTCGTGCCCAGGCCGGCGATCATGCCCAGCGTGGCGCCCCACTTGTTGGCCCGCTTCCAGAAGATGCCGCAGACCAGCGCCGGGAAGAACGCCGCAGCAGCGAACGAGAACGCCGCCGAGACCAGGAACAGGATGTCCGCCGGCTTCTGCGCCGCCACACCCGCTGCGGCCAACGCCACGACGACGAGCAAGGCCTTCGAGATGGCGACACGGCGCGCGGTCGGTGCGTTCGGGTCGATCATCTTGTAGTACAGGTCGTGCG
>CADEEN010000351.1 GCA_902826345.1 uncultured Burkholderiales bacterium
GTTTGCGTCATCGACGCCGCTGTGTCGCCATACCCGAGGCGGGGTCGAGCCCCTCCGCGTGAACAACGCCCAAACCGTTGCATCGCGACACGTCGGGCAACGGCTGGCGCCAGCGCGCCATGGTCATGGTGATAATCGCCGGCCCCACGCACCACCGACCGCCCGCCGCACCGATGACCCTCACCTCCGCCCCGCGCCTGTGGACCTGGCTGGCCCTGGCCCTGCTCGTCATCGTGCTCGACCAGATCACAAAGACCTGGGTCATCGGCAGCTTCCAGCTCGGCGACACGCGCCAGATCACCTCGTTCTTCAACCTGGCGCGGCACCACAACACCGGCGCGGCGTTCTCGTTCCTGGCCGGCGCGTCGGGCTGGCAGCGCTGGTTCTTCATCGGCCTGGGCATCGTGGCCGCTGCCTTCATCATCTGGATGCTGCAGAAGTACCCGACACAAAAACTGTTCTGCTTCGCCGTGACGATGATCATGGGCGGCGCGCTCGGCAACGTCATCGACCGCGCGCTGCATGGCTACGTGGTGGACTTCCTGCAGTTCCGTTTTGCGCTGCTCGAACCGATTTTTCGCGGCGGCTACTTCCCGACCTTCAACCTCGCCGACAGCGCGATCACGCTGGGCGCGGTGCTGTTGATCGCCGACGAGATCCGGCGCGTCAAGCGCGGGGGCTGACCACGAGTGCCGCGGCAGCCAGGTCTTCGAGCGCCGTGCCCACCGACTTGAACAGCGTGATCTCGTCGGCTCTCGTGCGCCCTCGCACGTCGCCGCGCAGCAGTTGCGCCAGCTCGGCCACGACATGCTCGCGCGTGATGACGCCGCGCTCGATCGGCTGCGTCAGGTCGCCGGCTTCGGACAGCGCGCCGGCGAAGGTGTCGACGACGACACGCGAGCGCCGGATGGCGTCATCGTCGGCCTCGCGCATGTCGCGGCGGAAGCCGCCGACCAGGTCGAGGTGCGTGCCGTCGCGCAGCCACGCGCCGCGCAACAACGGCTCGCGGGCCGTCGTCGCGCAGCTGATGAGGTCGGCGCGCTCGACCGCCGCGCGCAAATCGAGTGCAACCTCGGCATCGATGCCCTCCTCGCGCAAGGCTTCGACCACGTCTTCGGCGGCGTCGGCGTTGCGGCCCCAGACCTCGACGTGCGTCAGATCGGGTTGCAGGGCCACGTGCGCCTGCGCCATCCACGGCGCGAGGCGGCCGGCGCCGACGACGAGCAGCCGCTCGGCGTCGGGCCGCGCCAGGTGCTGCGCCGCCAATGCGGAAGCCGCCGCGGTGCGGCGCAACGTCAGCGCTTCGCCGTCGATCAGCGCGATCGGCGCGCCGCTGTGCCGGTCGAGCAGCAGATAGCTCGCCTGCACGGTGCCGGCGCCGCGCGCGGCCGCACCCGGCATCACCGTGACGAGCTTGACACCCAGCGCCTCGGGCGACCAGGCCGGCATCAGCAGCAGCGAGCCGTCGCCTTGCAGGTGGTGCGCATGGCGCAGTGGCACGTGGGCATCAGCGGCGATGAAGGCATCTTCGAGCGCGTCGGCCAGATCAGCCCAAGGCAATGCCGCATGGACCTCTTCGGCTGAATAGACTCGCAAGCTCATGAACGTCTTGATCGTCGGTGGCGGTGTGATCGGCTGCGCGGCAGCATACTTCTTCGCCCGCGAGCACGGCGTGCAGGCCACGGTGCTCGAGCGCGACCCGACGTACCGCACCGCCTCGAGCGCGCTGTCGGCGAGCTCGATCCGCCAGCAGTTCTCGACGCCGCTGAACATCGCGCTGTCGCAGGCCAGCCTCGAGCTGATGCAGCCGTGGCGCGACGAACTGCAGCTCGTCGAAGCGGGCTACCTCTACCTCGCAACGGATGCGGGCGCCGCTGCGCTCGAACAGCTCAACGCCGCGCAACGCAGCGCCGGCGCCGACATCCGGCTGCTCGACCGCAACGCCCTGCGCGCGCGCTGGCCGTGGCTCGCCGTCGACGACATCGCGCTGGGCAGTTGGGGTGCCCGCGGCGAAGGCTGGTTCGACGGTCCGGCGCTGCACCAGCGCTTGAAGCGCGAGGCCGTGGCGCTCGGCGCGCGTTTCGTGCGTGCCAACGCGCAGCGCTTCGACACCCTCGGCTCACGCGTGCGTGCGGTGCTCGACACGCAGCAGCAACGACACGAGGCCGATCGCCTGGTCATCGCCGCCGGCGCGTGGAGCGCAGCGCTCACATCGGCGCTCGACGTTGCGTTGCCGGTGGCCGCGAAAAAGCGCGACGTGTTCGTGCTCGATTCACCGGCCACGCTACCGGGTTGTCCGCTGATCATCGACCCGTCGGGCTTCTGGCTGCGGCCCGAAGGCGCGTGTTTCCTCGCCGGTGCGCCGCCGCGCGACGGCGACCCTGACGACACGCCGCTCGATGCGATCGACCACCTGCTTTTCGACGAGCACCTCTGGCCAGCGCTGGCCACGCGCATCCCGGCCTTCGAAGCGCTGCGCGTGCGCTCGGCCTGGGCCGGCTACTACGAGATGAACACCTTCGACCACAACGGCCTCGTCGGCGCGCTGCCGGGCTGGGACAACGCCTTCGCTTGTTGCGGTTTTTCGGGGCACGGCATGCAGCACGCGCTGGCCGTCGGTCGCGGCCTGGCATCGTTCATCACGCGCGACACTTGGGGCGCGATCGATCTGCAGGCGCTCTCGCCCGAGCGCTTGCGACGCAACGAGCCGCTGCGCGAGATCAACGTCATCTGAAGACGCGCGCGTCAGCAGCCCCAGCGCAGCGCCGCGGTGTGCACCGGTGCATCCCACAGCGCCAGCGCATCGACATCGACCGCGCTCACCGTGATCGAGCAGCCCGCCATCTCCAGCGAGGTGACGAAGGGCCCGGTGAGGTGCCGCACCACCTTCACGCCGGCACCGGCCAGCACCTTGTGCGCGGCGTTGACCATCAGGTAGAGCTCCAGCAGCGGCGTGCCGCCGAAGCCGTTGACGAGCAGGATCACCTCGCGGCCCGGCTTCAGCGACAGGTCCTTCAGGCAGGCGCCGGCGAGCTCGGCCGCGATCTCGTTGGCGCTGCCAAGCTTGACGCGACGCCGCCCCGGCTCGCCGTGGATGCCCACGCCCATCTCCATCTCGTCGGCGCCGATCTGGAAGGTCGGCTTGCCGGCCGCGGGCACGGTGCAGGAGCTCAGGGCCACACCCATCGACGCGGTGGCGCTGTTGACGGCGTCGCCGAGCGACTTCAGCGCCGCCAGCGAGTCGCCGCGCTCGGCAGCGGCGCCGACGATCTTCTCGACGATCAGCGTGCCGGCGACGCCGCGGCGTCCGGTCGTGTAGGTCGAGTTCTCGACGGCGACGTCGTCGTTGACGATCACGGTCGCGTTCTCGCGATCGAGCATCTCGGCGGCCATCTGGAAGTTCATCATGTCGCCGCTGTAGTTCTTGACGATGAACAGCACGCCGGCGCCGCCGTCCACCGACTCGGCGGCGGCCAGCATCTGGTTGGGCGTCGGCGACGTGAACACTTGGCCCGGGCAGGCCGCGTCGAGCATGCCGTGGCCGACGAAGCCGGCGTGCAGCGGCTCGTGGCCCGAGCCGCCGCCGGAGATCAGCGCCACCTTGCCGGGCTTGGTCTGCTTGCGGCGCACGAACTGGTGCTCGGCGCCGAGCGTCACGATGTCGGCGTGCGCGGCGGCAAAGCCGTCGAGGCTTTCGGTCAGCACCGTGCCGATGTCGTTGATGAGCTTCTTCATCGCATGTCCTTCTGGAGAGAGTCGCAGACCGCGTCGATGATCAGCGCCATCGAGCGCGAGCCAGGGTCCACATGGCCGAGCGCGCGGTCGCCGAGAAACGAGGCGCGGCCCTTGATCGCGTCCATCTGGGCGGTGGCGCGCGCGCTGTCGTGCGCGCATTGTCGAACGCGGGCGATCAGGTCGTCGCCGCCGGCCGCGAGGACTTTCTGCACCGGGTCGAGCACGTCGAGCAGCGTCTTCTGACCGACCTCGACCTTGCCGAGCCGCGACAGCGCCGCGATGCCCGCGGCAAGCGCGCGCGCCAGCGCGGCGGACGTGGGCTGCGGCGGCAGTTCCTTGCCGAGCGTGACCAGCAGCGTGCCGAACACCGGCCCCGAGGAGCCGCCGACGGTGTTCATGCAGGTCATGCCCATCGTCTTCAGCGCATCGTTGAGCGACTGGCCGGCAAGCACATCGCGCTTGGCCTGGATCGCCTCGGCACCGCGCTTCATGTTCAGGCCGTGGTCGCCGTCGCCGATCGCGGCGTCGAGTTCGGTCAGTTCCTCGACGTGATCGACCAGCGTTTTGGTGGCGGCCTCGATGACTGCGTTCAGCTCCATGCTCGGGCTCCCTGTGTCATGTTGTCGTCGACGCGATGCGTTGCCCGGCGGCATCGAAGAACAGCGGCGCGGTGAACTCGAGCGAGACCGAGCGGCCCGGCTCGAGCCCGTCGGCGTCGCTGCGCAGCGTGATCAACTCGAAGTCGCCGAGCGCCAGGTGCACATGCACCTGGTCGCCCAGGTGCTCGATGCGGCGCACCAGCGCCTTCGCGTGGCCGTGGTCGGCGCCGTTGGCGCGAGCCAGCCGCGTTGCATCGGGCCGCACGCCGACGGTGGCGGTGGCCGCCGGTGCGGGCAGGTCGCGCACGGCGGCGCGCGGCAGCAGGTTGATGCGCGGCGAGCCCAGGCGCGCCGCCACGGTGCTGCTCACCGGGTCCCGGTACATCTGCTGCGGCCTGCCCACATTGACCAGCACGCCTAGGTGCAACCCGCGCGCACCAAT